>CAYRIY010000002.1:83869-106130 GCA_964424335.1 uncultured Clostridia bacterium | reverse complement strand
CGAGTACGTAACCGCGATAGGTGGATCGTGTGTCCTGTTGCAACGCCATACTCCTCAGAAAAACCGATTGGCCGCCGCCCCCACTTGCCGCCCCCCGGATTTTGGTCCATTGGGTAGCTACGCCGAGCCGACAAGGTCGGGCGGCGAGCTCACGCGTTGTGGGCGATGCGGGCGCATGCAGCGGCGACGAGCGCGGCGACGATGTCATCGAGAAACGTCGATACACCGCCCCGCTCCTCGAGGCGCCCAAGGCACCCCGGCTTCGTCTCGCTCAAGAATCCGAAGTTTGAAAGCCCGATCGAGCCATATACGTTTACGATGCCAAGAGCGAGTATCTCATCGATCGAAAACAGCCGGTCATCCTCGCGGACGATGCTTCCGAACGGCTCCTTTAAGGCGCCCTCTTCGGCCATTTCGTCGAGCGTGACACCCGTGATGATCGCGTACTGCACTTCTCTTTTCATGAGCACATGGCTTACGCTCTCGCGGCATTCTTCGACCGTGAGCGTCGGATTGTACGGGACCTGCAGCTCGTGTACGAGCTTCGCCATGGAATCAAGATCGATCCCCCGCCGCAGCAACATGCCAAGCGCTTCATTCTCCAATGACCGTACCTTCTTTGCCATCCATTTCGCGTGGCTCAAGGCGTCGACGTCTGCTTTGGCGTCCAGCGATCTTTGTCACGGGTCCGGTACTTTTCCATGACGGCCTCGAACGCTTTGCCAAGATCGATGTCGAGCGAATTCGCGAACGCGCACAGGATAAAGAGGATATCGCCCATCTCGAGCGCCATATCCCCCTCGGCCTCACTTGGCTTTTTGGGTTTTTCGCCGTATCGGTGATTCACTTCGCGGGAAAGCTCGCCGACCTCTTCAACGAGGCGAGCGAGCATGGAAAGTGGGCGCCAATACCCCTCATCGAATTGTGAAATCCACTCATCGACTTGCCTTTGAGCTTCGGAAATCTCCACCTGTCAACGAATCCTCCAGGTATAACCAGGAAATGTACGCATTCGCCTTCTCCAGATGAACACACTCTTCCTTCCGGCGCTCTCTCGCCACTCGACGCGGGGAACGAGCCGTCTGCCGTAAAAGTGTTCCCATTTTGGACGGTTTCACATCGAGTGTGGATATCGTTTGGTTTATCGTGGAAGTCGCTTGGTCCAAAGCGAAGGGGCCCATGTCCCGAGGATGGGAGTCCGGGCGGCAACCGGGAAAGCAGGACAACCGGATTTTTGAGCAGCGAGAGATAATAAGAATGCGCCCGCGAAGAGAATCGAGATGTCCGACTCTTTTCGCGGGCGAGTTTGATGCAGATGGCGATCTTACTGCTTCGCGCTGGCCAAGATGCCGACGGATCGCTGGGCGATCGTCTCACCTGCGAGACGTGCCGAGCTCTCGCCGAGCCAAACCGGCCGGAGCTCCTCGAGCCACATGTTTTGTGCCTCTCGGAAGCCGGGCACAAACGGCAATGGCATGGCCGTCCAGCTCATCACTTCACCGAGGTGCGCGGGCGAAAGACCTTGTGAACCCTCCAACACTTGCTGGAGCGCTCCGCGGTGCATCGGGAAGAAACGGCCCTGCAACCCGTAGATCGTGTACGCCTCCTCGGAGCCGAGGAACTTCATGAACTCCCAGGCGGCCTCCTTGTTGTTCGCGGTCGTCGGGATGATGACGGGATTGCCTTTGATCGTGCCGATCGAGCCCAACTTACCTGCGGGGATCGGAGCGATGTCCCACTCCCAAGTCGCGTTATTGCGCAGCCAGTTCACGATGCCCCCGACCCACATGATGTGCGTGGCGGCGACGCCTTCCTCAAAGGCGTTGCGGCGCTCGAAACTCCACACGATGGCGTTGCTCTCAAGGTCCAGATCGGCCAACTCCTGAAGCGCCGTATAGGCCTCCGGACGATCGAAGGCGACGCGAGTCTGGTCTTCCGTGAGGAGGCTTCCTCCATTCATCCGGACGAACGGCCAGATGAAGAATTCGTGAAAGTGGATGCCCCACTGCGACACATCGCCGTTCACTGAGCGCGTGAGGCGGACCGCGGCCTCCTTCCAATCGTCGATCGTCCATGCCCCGCCTTGCGCCGGCAGCGGCACCGCGCCTTCGTCAAACATCGTCTTGTTGTAGAAGAGCCCGTCGATTCCGATCCGGAGGTTGGCCACGGAATACAGCTTGCCGTCCAGTCGCATCTCATCGATCGCGGCCGGATGCAGTTGCGATTCGAGTTCCGCGATGACCATATCCCGTTCGGCCCAGGCCGTCACATCTTGACCGAGCCCCGCCTGGATCAGGTTGGGAAGATCGTAGAAGTCAACGATTGCAATGTCAGGCGGCGTCCCGGCAGCGATCGAAGTAAGAAGTTGCTCGAAGTAGTTGCCCGCCGGTTTGCGCAAGACAACGTCGACGTTGGGATACTTGGCTTCAAAGGCGTCGATGACCATCTGCTCGATCGCATCGCTTGCGGCGTCGCCCCAAACCATGTACTCGACGGTTCCGGAGACGCCCGTATTCATGGTCATGGCGTTTGCAGCGCCCGCAATGGCGACGACAAGCACCAACATAAGGACCGTTGACGTTCGCAATCTCAAAATGTAATACCCTCCTCAAAGTGGCGTTGCGTGCATGATTGCTTGCAGAATAACACGTGACGTCGGCGCGCCATGCATCCCCCCCTTGCTTTGGCCGTAACCGTGAGTCGACATTCGCCAAAGCCCCTAGCCGACTCCAAAATAAGCTCCATCAGACTCATCGTACCTGCTCCCCATCATGCGCGCTTGTACTATATTGTCTAATCTTTGTATCGTGTTGAATATCCAATTTTCTTTACCATGCGGCAAGAGTAAAAGGTCTTGATGCAAATGAGGTCGTATGCATGTCATCGAGGCCGTGACGGAAAATGAGGAGGCTTAGGATCGCCGATGACGGACCGCTATCCGATCGAGGAGACTGCAGGGGAGTACTTTCAACGCACGGATGGACCCAACGTGATCTGGCTGCGCAAAGACCCAAGTCACGTCGCGGATCACGATCACGCCCACATCGGGCTCGAGCTCATTCACGTGCGGGCCGGATGGTCAAAGCTTTGGATCGACGGCAAAGTGTACACAAACCGACCAGGGCGACTTACCGTCATCGACGCCACCAGGCGCCACATGCTCTTTTCACCAAAGGACTCCGTGTACGATCGCACCGTGATTCACCTTCTGCCGGAGCGACTCTCCCGCCACCTCACCCAGTCGTTCATGGCGTATCTTTGGCCGTGGTGGCCGTGGGCATTGCCCGGTCCCATTTGGCAAGTGGACCTCGATAGCGACACCGAGCAAGACGTGACGAATCTTGCCCGAGAGGCGCGCAAGGAGTTTGAGGCCAACCTTCCCGGGGCCGCCGCCAACAGCGCCCTCTTGATCGGACGACTCTTCATCCTCTTGCATCGGCTCTACCGTGCGACGCAGCCTGACGCCTGGAGGGAGTCGGACCCCGGCGCCTCCGTCGTCTCCAGAGTCGCCGCATACATCCGCGAGCACTACGCCGATCGGATCGGCACATTGCGCATCGCCGCAGACTTAAAGGTAGACGCTTCCAATGCGTGCCGCGCCTTTCAACGCAAGACGGGGCGAACCATCTCGAGCTATTTGAACGAATATCGCATCCTCACGGCTCGCAACCTGATCTTGACGACCGACATGTCCATGACGGATGTGGCGCTCGAAGTCGGCTATACCGACCCTGCGAATTTTAGCAAACAGTTCAAGCGGTGGACCCGTCTGTCGCCCACCGAATACCGACGCATGTATAAGAGCTTTAATCCCGAGTGAGCTCCAAAACCCTTGAGCCACGCTGTGGTATAATGGCGCCGAGGTGGTGTATTGACGCTCAAAGACGAGCTCAAAGCGTATGCCCGTTCGATTGGCATCGCTCATCTTGGCGTCGCGGACGCCGCTCCTTTCACGCAAGTCGAATCGCTTCTGCGCGCTCAAGAGCGCGACGGGACGTATCCGTTCTTTGCCGAACGCGACATCGACCTAAGGACGCGGCCCCAGGCCATCCTCCCGTCGGCGAGGAGCTTAATCTCGGTAGCCGTATCGTATTTGACCGACGACGAGCGCCATCCGATGGTGGGAGATACACCTCGAGGCGTCGTCTCTCGCTACGCCTGGGGACGGGACTACCATCCGATCCTGAAAGAAAAGATCGACGCGATTTGTGCGTTCCTCGAGGCGCGCGTCGATTTCCCGATTGAAGTGCGGTCGTATGTCGACACCGGTCCCCCAGTCGACCGCGCGATCGCCGTGCGGGCTGGAATCGGCTGGTATGGAAAGAATGCCTGCGTCTACGTGCCTGGTTCCGGCTCGTGGGTTTTCTTGGGCGAAATCATCACGAACGTCCCTTTGGATCCGGACCCTGCGACATCCCGGTCGTGCGGAACATGCGACAAGTGCATACGAGCATGTCCAACCGGTGCGATCGAACGCCCGTATTGGGTGAACCCACATAAGTGCCTTTCGTACATCACTCAAATGCCCGGGTTTATTCCAAAGGAGTTTCGCAAGGCGATGGGACGGCGCCTGTGGGGATGCGACGTCTGCCAAGTGGTCTGCCCGTGGAATTGGGAGGCCAAGCCCGATGGCGCTGTGGAGTTTAGGCCAAGTCCCAACCTCACGGCAAGGCCTGAGTTGATCCCGCTGCTCACGATGTCAAACTCCCAGTTCAAAAAGGCGTTTGGACCGACCGCCATGGGCTGGCGCGGCAAGAAGATCATTCAGCGAAATGCTTGCATTTGCCTAGGAAACATTGGGGATCCAGCCGCCATTCCAGCGCTCGCAGACCGACTCCTAAACGATGCGCGGCCCGTCATCCGCGGCAGCGCCGCGTGGGCGCTTGGGCAAATTGGCGGTGAGAAGGCCCGCTCAAACCTAAAGCGGGCCCTCGATACGGAGAATGATCCCGACGCACTGCGGGAGATCCGCGAGGCGCTCGAAGAACTCATCGATTAGGAGCCGTGCCCCTACCGACGCGCCTCTGGATTGCTAAGGCCCGCGAAGGGCTCGTGCACAATGACGACGGCGAACCTTCCCAGAAAATCGTAGGCGTTGATCGCTCGTTCGATCAATTCGGCGTCGGCATTGCCGATCACGACGTCCGTCGTTGGAACGCCTCGAACGCCCTGCGCGTCCACGACCAACGGAATCCTGATGGGAAAGATCTGGCTCACCTCGAGCCGCTCGTGGACAACCGCTTCCTCAAGGCTCGTCGCATAGGCGACAAGACCTAGGTTGTACAGTTGATCGTCTCCGGCGCCGATGCCGGCAAAGACGAGGCGCCCGTCTTCGGCGTAGATTTTTGGACTCATGCCGCGCTGAAGCGCCGTGCCCTTGGCGTTTACCACAAGGCCGGTGTAGATCGGCTCACCGGAAGCGAGGCGATCTTCCCACGAAGCGGCAAGGCGCGCCTCCACCGTGTCGGCTTCGTAAAGTCCGACGTCGTCCCATATGAGGCCCCCGGTCCCACTCAGCACCAACTGGCGCCACCCGTCGCCCTCAGGCGCCGTAAAGCGAAATTCGATACGCGACCATCCCGAGTCGGGGTCAAGGCCCCGAAATACCCGCGGATGGCCGCCTTCCCACCTGACACCGAGAACAGCAATGGCGCCTTCGGTGGTTGCCCGCACCCACGCCGTCGCCATGTATCGACGCCCTGGAATGAGCCGGGGGCCGATCGTCTGCACGACTTCCTCTTGGTAAGGCTGTGTCGGCGCCATGCCCACCGCGCCGTCTCCGTGACGGCCCGCGGCGGGATCGATTTTGGTGTTGCTTCCTTTTAGCGTCCAGTAGGTGGCGTCAATGAAGGACGAATTGCGGAGCAGGTTTTCCGGGGGCGCCTCGAGCGTCGCCGCAACCTGTGCAAACCCAATGCAACTGATCGATGCGATCGAAACGGCGAGGACCAGCAACCATGCTCCCACGGACTTCATGCAGGCTTCACCGGCCTTCCCTCTTGGGCAGACTTGTAAATGGCGCGGACCACGGCAACCGAGCGCGCTCCCTCACGGCCATCGATTGCCGGCGTGCCGTCTTCCTTGATCGCCTTTACGAAGTCGCCGATTTGCCTGCGGTGATTGTCAAAGGACATCGCCATAGGATCGCTCGCGGTGCCTGAGACGCTCTTGGCCCCGAATGTCTCGAGCATCGCTTTTCCCCGTTCTGGATCGTCCGCTTCGTGCCACTCGACCACCGAATCGTCGACGATGACGGCCCCGCCTTTGCTGCCGTGCACCTCGACCCGCTTGGGATACCCGGGTTGCACCGACGTCGCAGCCTCGATCACGCCCATGGCGCCGCTTTCAAACTTCAAAACTGCGGCGACGGTGTCTTCGACCTCGATCCGTTCATGGGCGAGGCAATCGGCGTATGCAAAGACGCTCTCGACAGGACCCATCAACCAAAGGAGGACGTCCACGGTGTGGATCGCCTGATTCATCAGCGCCCCGCCGCCGTCGAGCTCCCACGTGCCGCGCCATGCGCCGCTGTCGTAGTAAGACTGCGGACGATACCACTTGACGTATGCATCCCCCATCACCAATCTGCCGAAGCGCCCTGCTTGAATCGCTTCGTGCAACGCGACGTTCGCCGGAGAGAAGCGGCTTTGAAAAATAACGCCTAGCTTTACCCCGGCGCGATCCGCGGCATCGATGATCCTTTGGCAGCGCTCGTCGGTCACTTCCAGCGGTTTCTCGATGATTACATGCTTGCCTGCCTCGATCGCGAGGAGCGCCGGCTCCATATGGGCCCCGGACGGCGTGCAGATCGTGACGGCGTCGACGTCATCGCGCTTAACCAGCTCTTCGATCGATGAAACGGCGACGCACCCTTCCCGCTCCGCGACCTGCTTTGCTTTCTCCGGCGTCCGGCTCCATACCGCGGTCAACGAAGCATCCTCGAGTTTGTTGATGCTATCGATATGGGCGGCGGAGATCGCCCCGGTCCCAATCACGCCAAAACGAATCATGCTGCAAAACTCTCCTTTTACCAAAGCGACGGTTTTCCACTAATTCCTACGCTGCCACCAATTACTCCTTCAAGGCGGCCGCGATCTCTTCCCGTAGGCGGTCCTCGGACCTACGTCCGACAAACCGAGCCACCTCGGCCCCTCCCTTATATAGAATGAGGGTGGGAATGCTCGAAACGCCGCACTCTTGGGGCAGTTTGGCGTTCTCGTCCGTGTCTACTTTCAAAAAGCGGACCTGGCCGCGAAGCTCGCCGGCGACCTTGCCGATCGTCGGGGCAAACTTGCGACAAGGCCCGCACCAGGGAGCCCAAAACTCGATCAATACCGGCACTTTCGAGCGCAACACGCGCTCTTCGAACTCACCGTCGCGAAGATCGATCATAAAGATCGTTTCCCCTTTTCAATTGGCCTTTGACACTTGCGTCTATAGGCGCTGTTCGCATACGTGTCACAGGGATATGCGGTCTCACCGTGCGTGGCGAGAACAAAACGAGCGACCCGTCAGCTAAAAACAGGGTCGCTCGTGAAGCGCACCGGGGAATCGGCGAAGTTGCCATCGACGTCCCCGCGCTTATAGATCACAGACGATAAAGAGCAGGCTGCCTAGACCGCCTCGACGCCGGTCACTTCCGGAACCTTGCGCTTGAGAATCCGCTCGATGCCAGCCTGAAGGGTGACCATCGACATCGGGCATCCGCCACACGCGCCCACCATGCGGACCTGGACGATCCCCTCATCGGTGATATCAACCAATTCGACGTCGCCGCCATCCATCTGAATCGCGGGACGGATCTCGTCGAGGGCTTCCTGAGCACGTTTCATTGTGTCGATCATCGTTGCCATTGCGGCACCTCCAATCTATTTTTTGGCCGCCCTAACAACCGCGCTACGACTCTAGTCTACGACCGGGCGGCGCGTTCGTCAACCAAGCGCCGATTCGTTAAATCGGCTATCCACCGATCTGAACCATGTTGCGTGCGCCCCTCCACTGGCCGAGAGCTTCGTGGTGTTCGGGCTTAAACTGTGAGGCGACTCCAAGCAGCGCCCTTAGTTCCTCGTCTGACGCTCCTTGTCGCAAGGGCCGCAAAATGTCCGTCTCGATTTCCGTGAGCAGGCATGGCCGGATCTTTCCATCGGCGGTGAGCCTAAGTCGATTGCATCCGGCACAAAAATGCTCGGTCATCGGCGTGATCAGTCCGATGGTGCCCTTAGCGCCCGCAATCCGATACTCCCTTGCGGCCGCGGTTCCGCCCCACTCGAGCTTTTCGATTGGGCCGAACTTGCGCTCGAGCCTGTCTAACACTTCATCGGCGGGTACGAAGCGCTTCTCGTACAGCTCCCGGTCGCCGCCGATCGGCATGTACTCGATGAAACGAACGTTCCACGACTCCTCGAGCGTAAGGGCCGCGAGCTCTTCGACTTGGTCGTCGTTGAAACCCCGCGTGACCACGGCGTTGAGCTTGATCGGCACAAGCCCCGCCGCCTCGGCTGCCCGGATCCCTTCAAGCACCGACTCGACGTTTCCGCCCCCCGTGATCAACCGGAACATCTGGGGATCAAGCGTATCGAGGCTCACGTTCACCCGCTTTAGACCGTTTGACGCAAGGGCCTCGGCGTGTTTTGCAAGGAGCATGCCGTTCGTCGACATTGCCAAATCCCTGATGCCCTCGACTCTGGCAACCTCGCCGATGAACTCGACGACGCCTTTGCGAACGAGCGGCTCTCCACCGGTGACCCGCACTTTTTTGAGGCCGACCCCTGCAAGCACCCGGATTACCCGGAGCATTTCGTCGAAGTCCAAGAATTGGTCCCGCCGCTCTTCGTAACTAAGGTCCGAAGGGCGGCAGTAGACGCACTTCAAGTTGCAGCGGGTGGTTACAGAGACCCGTAGGTACTCGATGCTCCGCCCAAAGGACGAAGGGAGAACTTCCATGGGACATCCCCTTTCTCCCTGCCACGAGTCGGACGAGTACGGGCGCCGTCACATGTCGTGGCGCCACCACTCGACGTTGCCGCCAAACCGCTCCAAGGCGGCGTCTCGCATCTCTTCTTTCGCCTTGATTCCCTCTTCTACATCCTTTACCTGCCCGGGGTCGAGCACCTTGCTCATCAACTCGGACGCCGCATCGAGCACTTCCCGGGCGCTCGAACTCGAGTCGGCCGCTCCGGTGAACACCTCGACGAGGACTGGAACGAGCCGCTGCGGATCGGCTTGCGACAGCGCATAGAGCGCGGCGATCTGCACGTTGGGCGCCCGGTCTTCGATCGCCGCCCGGCGCAGTTGCGGCGCGAGCGCCGACGGCTCCTTGAGAAATCGAATCATCTTGACCGCGACCTCGCGCACGGCAGCATTATCATCCCGTACGAGCTCACGCAGTGTCGACTGGAGCGCCTCCTGGCGAGCTCCCCCGATTAGGTTTGCGATCATTGCGGCGCTCTCATCCTCAGGCTCGAGCTTTAGCAGTCCTTCGGACTCAAAGTAGAGCAACGCCGAGGCTGCCTTTGCGCGGGTCTTGGGGTCGATGAGCACGAGTCCCGCGATATCGCCCAAGGCGGCCACGAGGCGCCGCTCCTGGGCTATCGTAATCGCAAGATCCCTGACGCGCGAACTCTTATCCTTGAGCCACTTGATAATGAGAGCCTCCGAAGCCGATTTTGATCCTTCCCGCAAGGAGTCGAGCGCCTTTTTCTCCAATCGGTCTACTTTCTCCCCGACCGGTCGGCGGTAAAAGCGGGCCAAAATATCGAGCAGCTCGTCGGCCCCCGACTTGCCTACGAGGTAGATCGCAAGGCATTGGAGCAGGTAGTCGTTTGACTCCAAAGCCTCTTCGATGGGCGCGGCAAGCTCGGCCGTAGGCGCGGCGAGCACGATGCGGATGAGCTCGCCGGCCAGCCAGCCCTCTTCCGTTAGTGCGATCACCCTACAGATCGCAGGCAGCACATCCCGCACCGCAAGGCGCGCCAGGATCGCTTTGGCGTGCTCGCGGTCTTCATAAAACATGTGACGGATATGGCGCTCAAGGTCGCTCGAATCGTGCTCGGAGCGCACGCGCGCCATCACGCGCCGGTAAAAGCGCTCCTGCAGCTCGACATCTGGCTGCGACGAGACCGCCTTAAGGAAATAGCGAACCTTGCGAGGAGTGGCCGCAAGTCGCTCCAGTTCGGCCATGACTTCACTATCGAAGCCGCCGTCTTCCGACCGTACGTTGCCCAAGAGACTCTCGACCTTGAGCCGAAAGGTTTCGTTGTCCATACGCATGACCGACAACCTCGCTTAAATGTAGAAATCCCCACGCTCATTGAACTGTTAAGGGGTAACCAAAGGGAGAAATGGGACGAACACAAAACGACGCGCGTACCCCGTACTCGGGGCAGACCCTCGCCTGCCAGAAAAATGCGGACACACGAATACTGGCGCTCTTATTCGCCGATGAGCTTCAATTTTTGCGCAATTTCAGCGCTGATGTCATCGTGGCGTCGACCGTTCTTATTATACCTGATTCCATTATAGCAGACTCCTTTGGCAGCGAAAAGGGCTCGCCGCTCTCATTGCCCCCACTGCTGCTAGCCCTGGGTTCGCGCCAGAGGATCTACGCGAAAATTTCCCTCGGGGGAAGACGGCGTCGCGCAACTGGAGTCGCAAGTATAGGCGAACGCTACACGGATTCGAACGAGTAATTGGAGTACTCGACGTCGACCACAAGACCGAGGGGGCGCACGGTAGCCTTTTGCCGACGCAAGAGCATGTAGCCTTCGACGGAGTCAAACTCTTGCTCGAGTGTGAGCGTTCCCCAGGCGTACTTTGCCGTCGCCCGCTTCACCAACCAGTCGGCCGGATCGACGGTGAACGTCGCCTCTTCGGCGCCCGTGCCATCGTAGTCGGACCTGGGACCGCCGAGGACGATGAAGCCGTTCTCATCGCTTTCGGAGATCACCTTGAGGTCGAATAGTGGCATGGTTTGGCCCAAACTCACCAATTCCACCGGAAAGGTCTTGGGCACGAACGAAGGGGCGCCCTGCGTGGTTGCCGTGAGTTCGTCGTCCACGTACTCCAAAACACTGTTGAATCGCCACGTAAACAGGAGCGCCCGAGCGACAACGGATTGATTCATCCTGACGTGATTTGGAATGCGAGCCATTTGCTCCACTTGCCGAACGATTTCGTCGACGCCCGGCACACGCTCGGCTCGAACGCGATTGTCTCCAGCCCAGATCGTGACTGCGACCGCTACGAGGGCGATACAAATCGCCCGGCGCACTCCGCTACCCAAACTCGCGTTGACATAACTCGGCACCTTTGCCACCTACCGGAAAATGCGTTTCCAGTCATTTCTTGAACGGATGCGGACCATCCTGCCGGTGCCAGCGTTAACAGTTGATTGAATTGAATCGACGCGCTAGACCATGTTATGCTTATCTCGGTCGAGTTGGGAGGCATATTGGACGTGGAAGAGAAGATCGTAGTTCTCACGCTGGACCATCACGATCCGACGTGCGCCAAATGTGAAAATGTGATGGCTGCGGGCGAGCGCGCCGTCTTTTGCCCTCGCTGTAGGACCCCTCACCATCTGCAGTGCTGGATCGACCACGGTGGCTGCTCTAAAAAGGGCTGCCGCCAGCGGGTCAGCCCCGAACTCTTGCCTGCAAAGGTCGATCGGCCCATCCGAGCTTCCAAGGCGCCCACTTGGGTGTTTGTCGCCGCTTTGGCACTGATCGCCGCGCTCGGCGTCGGCCTGTGGTTCAACGCGACGCGCTCGGCTGAGCAGCGAATGCGGACCGTGGCCGTCATGCTGCCCGCCTCCGTCGATCAGTCACTATGGGCATCGTTGATGACTGAGTACGAGCCGCGCCTAGCCGCGAACGGAAAAACGATTTTGTTGACGTTCGTACCAGAGATCGTTCCCGTCATGGACGGACAGACCATAGAGGCCGGCTATTACGATCAAAAGCTCTTGATTCAAATGGCGGCAAACGACGCTCCCGAATTGGTCCTGCTTTCTGCAAGGCGCCTTCCAACTTTCGTCAGCCAAGGGGCCCTCGCCCCCCTTGACGACGTGGCGGAGCGGCTTGACTCGATCGTTGATCCCGCCCGCCTTGCGATCAGCGAGTTAGAAGGGATCGCCTACGGCATCCCGGTGCCAGGCCAAGATGCGTATCTCGCCATTCCCCGGACGTCAAAGCACCCTGACCTGGCGAAGGACCTGCTCGAATTCGTCGTGACCGAGCTCGATCGCCGAAAAGCCGAGTCGGCCTCAAACTAGGAAAGACGCCGACGACTCAAGACGATTCCGGCAACCTGGCGTAACGACCGCCGAAAAAGAGAAGGGGGCGACCTCCGGGCACCTCGAGCGCCTCCACGCGCGCGACGAAGATCGTGTGGTCACCGCCATCGTAACTTTGCCAGAGCTCGCAGTCGAGCCAAGCGATCGCGCCGCCCAAGATGGGCGATTTGGCCCCGGCCACCTCTTTCAACTCGATTTCGACCGATGGGTCTCGATCGCCCGCGAAAAAGCGGGACAGATGCTCCTGATCTTCGGCGAGGATGTTTACCGCAAACCGACCGCCGGATTGGATCACGGAGTGTGTGGAGCCTGTTTTCGCCACGCAAACCAACACGAGGGGCGGGTCGAGCGAAACGGACGAAAAGGCGTTTGCGGTCATTCCATGGAGCGCTCCGTCGCGCCAAAGCGTCACGACGGTCACTCCGGTAGCGAAATGTCCGAGCGCCTTCCGGAACTCTTTGGAGTCAAACGACACGTGGTCACCTCATTTCATTTCGGTTATTATATACCTCTTGGACCGCTATTTACCTCTTGCACTGAGGGCTCCACCGCTCGGCAAAGCCGCTCGGAGCCTAGAGCGCGCCATTGGACGACCGTCGCGGATCGCTTGGCCGCGCCGGAACGATTCCCGAGCAGTGCGAGACTAGAAAGTGAGGCTTGAACCTTGATTCGCATACGCACGCTCCCCGTGGGACCGATCGCCACCAACTGCTATGTCGTCTCGGACGACGAGGGCAACGCCTTCGTCGTCGATCCCGGTTATGAGTACGAACCGATACTCGAAGCCATACAAGACTTGCGCGTGAGCCACATCCTCCTCACCCACGCTCACTTCGACCATATCGGAGGCGTTAGAGCTGTCAAAGAGGCGACTGGCGCGCTCGTCCTCATCCACGAGATCGAGGTCGACTGGCTCGTTGATTCCAGCCTCAACATGTCGGCGCAGCGATCCGAATTTTGCCCCTGGGAAGTGACGGGACCTCCGGCCGACCAAACATTGCATGACGGCGATGTGTTGGAGCTCCTTTCCGAGTCGATCGAGGTGCGCCATACCCCGGGGCACTCCCCCGGGCACGTCTCATTTGTCATGGGCGACGTCGTCTTTGGAGGCGATGCGCTCTTTTACGGGTCCGTGGGGCGCACCGACCTTCCTTTTGGAGACGGTCCGACGCTTTTCAAGAGCATCCGGGAGAAGCTTTTCACGCTTCCACCCCACACTTCGGTGCTGCCCGGACACGGTCCGCCAACCACGATCCGCGACGAGGCGAGGATGAACCCTTTTGTCCAACTGCGGGGATAGCGGTTGACCTAGGGCAGCCCACTTCGATATAATGTGATCGTTCAACTATTTTTGAGTCTAATTGGGGGTGTACGCGGTGGTCCATGCAGATAAGGCAATGCGCTCCAACTTAAATCAGCGGGCTTTTGCTTTTGGGTACTGGTATGGCTTTACCACCGTGTGCCCTTAAGCGACGCTTGACAAACGAAGCGACGGCCGGGGCACACGCAAAGACCCACGGCCGCTATCGCTTCCAAGAGAGTGCGAGAGCCGCAAGGACCTTGAGCGAGCAAGCTCTTAGAGGGTCGTGGGTGACAGTAAAAAGCCCACGGCCCTCATTTTTTGTCTGTCGCCGTGAAAACAAGGAGGATGCTATAAGCAATGACACGTCGGATCGACGCACTCAAATCACGTGAAATATCGGAACCCGTACAGATCAAGGTTGGAAACGTTTCGTTCACCCCGGAGAGCTTTCACGTCGTGGCAGGTCCTTGCGCAGTAGAGACGCCGGAGGTCACGCTTTCCTGCGCTCGCAGCGTCGCACTTTCCGGAGCGTCGCTCTTTCGGGCGGGAGCGTACAAGCCTCGGACGAGCCCGCACACGTTTCAAGGCCTGGGGCCAGAAGGCCTCGAGATTCTTTCCCGAGTCAAGCGCGAAGTAGGTCTTGGCATCGTCACGGAAGTCATGGAGCCTGCGGCAGTCATGGAGGTCGCCGAGGTCGCCGACGTTCTCCAAATCGGCACGCGCAACATGAGCAACTTCCCGCTCCTGCGCGAAGTCGGGCGACTCGACACGCCCGTACTGCTCAAACGGGGCATGATGTCCACGCTCGACGAGTTCCTCCACGCGGCCGATTACATACTTGCGGGCGGCAACACCAATGTGATTCTGTGTGAACGCGGCATCCGGACATTTGAGACCCACACGCGCAACACGCTCGACCTCAGCGCCGTGCCCGCCCTAAAAGAGATGACCGGCCTTCCCGTCCTGGTCGATCCCAGCCACGGCACGGGAAGGCGGTCCTTGGTCGCCCCGATGGCGAAGGCAGCGCTCGCATGCGGGGCGGACGGACTCCTGATCGAGACCCATCCTGACCCTGACAACTCTTGGACAAGCGACGGCGCTCAGTCCCTAGACGTCGCCGCATTCGACGCGTTGATGAAGGAACTCGTCGCCCTCATGCCGCATTTCGGCCGCACGACCCTACATGCTCCCGCGGCCGTCCGAGCCGCCGATTCGTGAAGTCGCGTGCGCGGCGGGCGCACTTGCTATTCAAGCAGCGCCGAGAGGGCTCCCGCATCGAGGTTTTGTATCACCTCGACCATGAGGCGAACCGTGTTCTCAAGATCGTCGACGTGCACGATGCCGGCGTGGCTGTGTATGTAACGTACGGGGACCGCAATCGATAGGGTAGGCGCGCCGCTACCTACAAGGTGCATCCGCCCGGCATCCGTTCCCCCACCGGGAATACTGTCGAACTGGACCGGGATTCCAGCCCTCTCGGCGACGTCGAGGACGAAGTGACGCAGCTTGGTGTGGGAGACCAACGAGGCGTCGTAAAGGAGGATCGCCGGTCCATTGCCGAGCTTCGACTGTGCCTCTTCGGGCTTGATGCCCGGGGTATCGCCGGCGATTCCCGTGTCGATCGCAAATGCAACGTCGGGCAAGATCGTCTGGGCGCTCGTCTGGGCGCCGCGAAGACCAACTTCCTCTTGGACCGTCGCGACTCCGAACGCGGTGTTGGGGTGCTCGACCTCATTCAGCCGACGAAGGATTTCGATCACGACCGCGCAGCCGACCCGGTTGTCCAGAGCTTTGGCCATCAGGTACTTTGGATTGGCAAGGGGTTGAAACTCACAGACCGGAACGATCGCATCGCCCGGACGCACCCCGGCCGCTTCCGCTTCCTCTTTGCTCGCAACGCCGATGTCGATGAACATGTCTCGCTTCTCGACGACTTTTTTGCGTTCCTCCGGTTGTAGGATGTGAGGCGGCTTGGAGCCCACCACCCCCATCAAATCCCCTTTGCGCGTCTTGACAATGACGCGCTGGGCGAGCATCACTTGGTCCCACCAACCCCCAAGCGGCTGAAACTTGAGAAATCCCGTATCGGTGATCATGGTGACCATGAAGCCTATTTCATCCAGGTGACCGGCAAACATCACCTTTGGCGCCTGGGCGCTCCCTTCTTTTCGGGCGATCACGCTTCCCAGCCGATCCCGGCTCAATTCGGCGAGTCCCGCGAGTCGTCCCTCGACGATCGAGCGCACCTCTCCCTCCTGTCCGGGAACACCCGAAGCATCGGTCAAATCTTTCAGGAGGGACACTAGATTTTCTGACAACGACATCGACTCCTTTTTTCGCGTCTACGACGAACGAAATGTGGTACAGTGGTAATGGTCGGTTGCGCGCAACCAACAGGAGGTCAACATGCCGAAACCAGGTCGGTTGCTCATTCTTCTCATTCTCATTACCGGATTTGTGGTTGCGGGCGTGCAGCTCAAGTCGCAAGGCGTTCCCTTCATGGACGTGGCCCTCACAGGGATCGGCTTTCTTGGCGCGCTCGTCCTCTTTTTCATCGCGCTCTTAGGCATCGGAAAGCTCCTTGGCAGGCTCACAAATCGAAGTTAGCGAGAACCCACGAGCGGCTTGATAGCGCGCAACTTCTCCACCCCCCACACGAACCATGCACAGTACGCGGCTGATCCGATGAAGATGCCGATCAACGCAGGAAAGCGCGGGACTGGAAAAAGATCAGACCCAGTCGGTTCAAAGCCCAAGAGCGGCATTACCAACCCCGCACCAAACACGGTGAGTGCAATCGACATCGCCGCGCCGTGGAGCGCGAGCCGACCGTCCTTGGTTGCCTCGGCCATGACCCGACCCATCAATCCGGCGAATATGAGCGTCAAGAGGATGGTTCCCGCGAATGCCACCCACTTGGACCACGGGCCTAAGGTAAGGATAAAAAATTCAAAAACATTCATCGGTACGAGTTCAAATAATCGCTGCGCCATCAACTCAGGCAGAAACGGAGCGTGAAAAAGCCATCGCAGAAGCGCCGTCACGGCCAGCATGCACGCTCCGCTCTCCACCCCTCGCCAAAACGCCGTCAATGGTCGTTCCCCCCGGTCCTACTCAAGGTTCGGTTTTGCGCTCGCCCTCTTGCCCCTCATCTTCATTAGTAAAACTCAAAGTCCAGACTCCAAAGATTACGATCGCAGTAATTGCGACGGCTTTGATGACCACCGGAAGCATTGCCACCAAAAAGCCTGCGATCATCAACAAGCCCACCGCTACAAGGCCAATCTTGAGCAAAGGATCGACGACGTTGAGTTCGCGGTCGGGCACTTTAATGAATCCAAGCACCCTTTCGGGTTGGTCGGCCGGCCTGGCGCGGCGAAAGTCGTAATACGTGCCCTGACAACCTTCCGGGCACGTGTAGAGCCTAACATCCTTATATCGCACAAGGCCTCGATTTGTGTTGCGGTAGTGTTCGCCGACTTGATACGTCATCGCTTCGCCGCAAACTTTACAACGTCGCGCCATTCGTCATGCTCCTTCGAAAATCCGATTGGCTAATGTCTCCACTTGCCGATTAACTTTTTCCGCTGCTACCAAGCGAGCGCGTACCCATCCCCACGTGGATCTGCGCCGCCCATATACGTTCCGTCGCTGATTTGAATACCCTGGGCATGGCCCATCCGGCTATCCCACGTTGTCGTGCGCCTCGGTCGGTGGCCGCGGCGCTTGAGCTCCTCGATCAACGCATTATCAAAGCGCGCCTCGAGCAGTAACTCGTTGGACGGCGCGAGGGGATCCGTCACGTCGTGGGCCCAGCGGGGCGCCTCGATCGCCGTTTGAATGTCCAGTCCGTAATCGAAAATGTTTGAGAACACCTGGAGGTGCGTCTGTGGTTGCCCGTCTCCTCCCATCGTACCAAATACGAGGGCAGGTTCAACCCCTTTAAAAGCCATCGAAGCGATCAAGGTGTGAAAGGGGCGTTTCCGCGGCGCAAGGGCGTTGGGATGCTTCTGATCCAGCGAAAAGTATCCTCCGCGATTGTGAAGCGAGATGCCTGTTCCACTCGGGACGACGAGAGCGCCAAACCCCTTATATAGGCTTTGTACACACGAAACGAGGTTCCCCTCGCCGTCCGCGACGGCGAAGTATGTGGTCCCTCCCCCGTGGAAGCGGGCAGGCCCAAACGGAGCGGCGCGGCCTGGGTCGATCGTGGCGCGCAGCTCCGCTGCGTACTCCTTGGAAAGCAATCGCTCGAGCGGGGCCCGGTAAAACGCGGGGTCCGCCACGTGGGCATCTCGCTCCCGGTAGGCGAGTCTCTTCGCCTCGACGAGGTGATGCACGCGATCCGGATCGGACCATGACCACCGATCAAGGGACCACCCATCCATGATGTTCAGACTGATGAGCGCAGCCATCCCTTGCGTATTGGGCGGCGTCTCATAGACCGTGTACCCGCGAAACTCGGTAGCGATGGGCTCTCCCCAATCCGAGCGGTGCGACGCCAAGTCCTCTGGCTCAAACCAGCCCCCAAGATCATGGGACAACCGGACGATGGCCTCCGCGATCCTACCCTGGTAAAATGCATCGCGCCCCTTGTGGGCGATATCCTCAAAGCTCGATGCGAGGTCAGGCTGGCAAAACCGCTCCCCGGGACTTGGAGCTCGGCCGCCCGGACAGAAAACCTCGAGCCAAGACGAGTGTGGAGCGAGGTTTTGGGCCGTCTGTTCGATCGCCTGCGACATGCCGTGGCTTATCGGAAAACCATCCCGCGCCAGCGCGATCGCATGCCTCAAAAGCTCGTCCATGGGCCGGGTGCCGTACGCTTCGAGCAGCGAAAACCAGGCGTCGACACAGCCTGGGACGGTGACCGAGCGAATGCCGCGCTGGGGCATGTGGCCGTGGCCCTCTGCGCGCAATTGTTCGATGCTGGCCTTGGCGGGCGAGCGGCCACTGCCGTTTAGGAATCGGACTTTCCCCTCGCGCGCCATGTAGACGAGCGCGAACAGGTCGCCTCCAATGCCACAGGCGCCAGGCTGCGTCACGTTGAGCGCGGCGTTCACCGCAATCGCCGCGTCGACGGCGTTGCCGCCGCTCCTCAATACGTCGATTCCAGCCATCGACGCAAGGCCGTGCGCCGATGCGACCATCCCCCGATGCCCCATCACAACCGGGCGGCTGCGCTCGAGCGCAAACTCTGGACGAGACGATCCGGACATCCTTGCCCGCCACCTTTCCTAGGGCTAGTAGAGCGGCGTGTTGCTGTCGTACGCCTCAAGCCGCGTCTTGACGCTCTTTAGAAATCTGCCGCATACGGCCCCGTCGAGGACTCTGTGGTCGAGGCTCATGCATAGGTTCATCATGCTGCGGATGCCGATGGCATCCCCGACCACGACGGGGCGGCGAGTGATCGTCTCCATGCTCAAGATTGCCGCCTGCGGGTAGTTGATGATCGGAGCCGAGAGCACGGAGCCAAAAGCGCCCGTGTTGTTGATCGTAAAGGTGCCGCCTGACACATCGTCGGGCGTGAGCGCGCCGGATCGAGCGCGGGTGGCAAGGTCGCTGATCGACCTTGCAAGTCCAACGATGCTCCGCTGGTCCGCGTCGCGGATGACCGGCACGATCAGCCCGTCGTCGAGGTCTACGGCAATCCCGATGTGGATATGCTTCTTGATTACGATCCGGTCCTCTTCCCACGTGGAATTGAGGATCGGATACTCTCTCAGGGCTTCGACCGCGGCTTTGACCACAAACGGCAAATACGTGAGGTTGATGCCCTCCCTGCGGCGAAACTCCTCCTTGATCGACTCGCGAAACTTGACGAGCGACGTAACGTCGACCTCGACCGTCGTCCAAGCGTGAGGCACGGTCCGGGTACTGTGAAGCAACCGTTCGGCAATCGTCCGCCGCATCCGAGTGATAGGAATGACCTCATCGCCTTCGGCAGTGCGCCCGATCGACTCGGGACGCCCGCGAAACGGAGCGCTGCCTAAAAAGTCCTCTGCGGGCGCCTGCCGCGTTCGCCTGGCTTCGATCGCCCGCTCCATGTCCTTTTTGGTCACACGTCCGCCGGCGCCCGTGCCTTGTACATCGCTCGGATCGATCCCGCTCTCCTGTGCGAGGCGGCGAACGGCGGGGCTGTAAAGGTGAGGCTCCCTCGCTGAATAGGGCCTTTCGACTTCAGCAGAGATGCCCACGCCAAATGGACTTGCAACTTCCGGCGCCGCATTTGGCTCATCGCCTTTGCCTGCCTCATCCGCGGCTGGGGCGGTCTCCTCTTCGCCATCTACCTGAATCATGGCGATGATGCCGCCCACGGGAACCGTCTCGCCCTCGGACGCGACGAGCTTGTACACCACGCCGGAATACGGGCTTGGCACCTCGGCGTTCACCTTGTCCGTATCGATCTCGACGAGCGGCTCGTCCTCCTCGATTCGGTCGCCCTCAGCCTTGAGCCAGCGCCCAATGACGCCCTCGACGACGCTCTCGCCGAGCTTGGGCATGGCGATTTCCTTTGGCATCGGTCTTCGCTCCTTGTGAAAATCCGATTGATGCAATCAATACCGGGCAAGTTCGAGCATTGCTGCGCGCACGTCGTCCTCGCTGAGGAGCATGGCATGCTCGAGCTTTGGGCTATACGGCGTCGCCGGGATATCCGGCGACGCCAACCTTTGAATCGGCGCATCGAGGTACATGAACGCCTCCGACGCCACCGTAGCGGCCACCTCGCCGCCGACGCCCCCTGTGAGGTTGTCCTCGTGTACCACGAGCAGCTTTCCGGTCTTCTTCACCGATTCGACGATCGTCTCCCGATCCAAGGGAAGGAGTGAGCAAAGGTCGACAACCTCGGCGTCGATGCCTTCCTCGGCAAAGAGCGTCTCCGCCGCTTCTAAGGCATAGTGCATCGTCATTCCGTAGCTGACGACGGTGAGGTCCGTCCCCTCTCTCTTCACGTCGGCTTTTCCGATTTCGAGCATGTGCTCTCCTTCGGGATACTCCCCCTTGATCTTGCGGTAGGAGAGCTTGTGTTCAAGAAAGATGACGGGATCCGGATCGTGGATCGCCGCCCGCAAAAGACCCTTCACGTCCGAGGGCGTCGTAGGCGCGACGATTTTGAGGCCGGGGGTGCTGAAAAAGAGCGCTTCAACACATTGCGAATGGTAAAGGCCTCCCGTAATCCCTCCGCCATACGGCAAACGAATCACGATCGGGCAGTGAAAGTCGTTGTTTGAGCGGTACCGCATCTTGGCCGCTTCGCTGATGATCTGATCGATGGCGGAGTGTACGAAGTCCGCGAACTGAATCTCGGCGATGGGCAAAAGCCCACCCAAAGCCGCGCCGATGGCGATGCCCACGATGCTCGATTCGGCGATTGGCGTGTCGACCACCCGCTCGGATCCGAACGCCGCGTGAAGTCCTTGGCTCGCATTGTAGACGCCTCCGTGCACGCCGACGTCTTCCCCAAGGAGGATCACGCGCTCATCTTTGGCCATCTCTTCGTACATCGTGTCGCGAATCGTTTCGATAATGTTCTTAACGGCCACCCGCGACACTCCCTTCGCCGTATACATGCCATCCGACCGTCGCCGGATCAGGATCAGGACTTGCCTCGGCGGCCTTGACCGCGTCGCGCACGAGCGCCTCAGCCTCGCGCTGCACCGCTTGATCCTCCTCGTCCGACATCAGGCCATGCTCCTTCAAATAGGCCGCCAGCCTGGGGATCGGGTCCATCTTCTTCCAAGCCTCGACCTCTTCCTCGTTTCGGTAGCGGCGATCATCGTCGTTGCTCGTGTGCGGGTTAAACCTGTAGGTCCTCGCCTCGATCAAGGTAGGTCCCTCTCCGGAAATCGCCCGATCGACCGCTGCTTTGGTCGCTTCAAACACTTCGAAGACGTCGTTTCCATCGACGCTCACTCCCGGCATTCCGTAAGAGGGCGCGCGATCGGACACGCGCGGCACCGGCGACTGTAGATTAAACGGGACGGAAATTGCGTACAAGTTGTTTTGACAGAAAAAGATGACCGGAAGTTTATGAATTCCGGCGAAGCTGAGCGCCTCATGAAAGTCGCCCTTGCTCGCGGTTCCGTCTCCAAACGACGCCCAGACGACCCCTTTTTCTTTCTTGACCCGCATTGCCCAGGCAAGACCGCAGGCATGAGGCAACTGTGTCGCAAGGGGACTGCTTTGGGAAACGATCTTGAGCTTGCGATAACCCCAGTGCTTGGGCATCTGCCGACCGCCGCTGTTGGGGTCAGCCGCCTTCGCGAACTCAAAGAGCATCGCCTCTTCGACCGTCATGCCGAGGGTGAGCACGACGCCAATGTCCCGGTAATACGGGAGCACCCAGTCTCGTCCGGGCACGAGCGCCTTTGCGGCCGCAACCTGGGCCCCTTCGTGGCCGTGCCCCCCAACAGTAAACGGAATCCGCCCCTGACGAGCCAGCATCCACGTCCGGTCGTCAAACGACCTTGCGATTACCATGGTTCGGTACATTTCATGGAGGTCCGCGGGCGATAGTCCCAGGGCCTCGTGTGGGGGTTTGCTCATCTCGTCGGCGTCTTCTCCTTATTGATCCCGATTAGCTTGCGTCCCCACTTGCCGCCTCCCGGATCTACATCCGCACGTGACCTCGCCGGGCTGGCAAGGTCAGGCGGCCAAGTGGGTGTCTC
>CAYRIY010000002.1:61732-83769 GCA_964424335.1 uncultured Clostridia bacterium | reverse complement strand
CCGGGCTGGCAAGGTCAGGCGGCCAAGTGGGTGTCTCCTTATTGATCCCGATTAGCTTGCGTCCCCACTTGCCGCCTCCCGGATCTTCATCCGCACGTGACCTCGCCGGGCTGGCAAGGTCAGGCGGCCAAGTGGGTGTCTCCTTATTGATCCCGATTAGATTGTCGACTAACTTGTCGATTTGCATGTCGCTGGAACGAAATGGATTCGCCCGGTCGACTCGGTACTTTTTTGCGCTTTTGAACACGAAGTCCTCCCGAGCCCCAGCTTACTTTAAGCCGGCAAGGTCCTCCGGACGGTTTATGTTCCAATGCACGCACGGCGCTGCGACCGGAGCCTCGTGCACGAGGGCCTGCGCTTCGAGCGAACGAATCAACCCCCGCAGGCCCAAATCTTCTTCTCGCAGCTCGGTCAAATGGCGCCGCAAGGTCGACTTCACACATACAGGATGCCCTCTCCGGCCGCCTCGAATAGGCAAAGTCAGGGCTCGACCTGCGGCCAGATGAAATCCAAAGAGCGCCTCGAGCACTTCCGCCGTCGTGGGCTGATCGACCGAATGCAACACGACATGCCGAACGCCCGGGGAGAGTTTGCCTACCCCGGTCCTGATGGAGCTACACTTTCCGCTCTCCCAAAGGTGATTGACGACAATCTCAAGTCGCCCTTCGCGCAATAATTCCTGGCGCGCCATGAGCGCGTGCAAGAGGCTACTTTGAATGTCGTCGGCACGAGCGCCGAGGACGACGACGACACGGTCGGCTCGGGTTGCGAGAAACTCCGTGACTTGATGGGCGATGAGCGGGAGGCCGCACCATTCGATGAGCGCTTTGGCTGCTCCCATTCGCCTGGACGCTCCCGCAGCCAAAAGCACCGCTTCAAATCCGGATCGTTCCCGCCTGGTCACGCTTCGCTAGAATCTCCAAGGCCGAGCGGCTCGATAAAGACACGCATTCGACCGCCGCAAACTTCCATATCGTCTCCGTAAAAGCCCCGCAGATCCACGTCGAGCAATTTGGGCACGCCGGTGTCCATCACATCGAGCGCCGCTTGCCGCACTTCGGCCTCGCCGCATCCGCCGCCCACCGTACCTGCCACACGCCCATCTTGGTAGATCACCATGCGGGCGCCGGCCTCTCGGGGCGTGGAGCCAACGGCGCTCACGATCGTAGCCAGGGCCCGGAGTTCTTGTCCATCGGGCCTCAAAACTTCGAGCAACCAAGCTTCCAAGGGCACACCGCCTCGCGAGATTTCCGACTCTCATAACGCGAACGCTTGGCCCCCCAAGGTCCGCTCAAGCGACATTTTATCACACACGGCCTGACCATCTCATTCGAGACGAAATCGGCGTAGGCTTCGCCGCAAGTGCGTGCCCGATCCGCCTCGCAAGACGCAGACGACTTCGGAGACGATCGCGAGCGCGATCTCCTCGGGCGTCTCAGCGCCGATGTCCAGGCCAATCGGCGAGTAGATTCTACCGACAAACTCGTCGGAAAACCCCTCTTCCTCCAGCCGCTCTAGGACCGTGAGCGTTCGCCTCCGGCTCCCGATCATGCCTACGTACGCCGGATCCGTGTTTGCAAGCGCCCTGATGACCTCAAGATCGTGGAGGTGGCCACGCGTCACTACGACGACCGACGTGCGGGAGTCGATCTCAAGGTGCGAGATGCCGTTTGTAAAGTCGTCACAAATTACCCTTTCCGCCCTGGGAAAGCGCTCGGGATCAGCAAAGGCCGGTCTGTCGTCCAGCACGGTAACGGCAAAACCCACGATATCGGCGATCTCGTGCGTCGGGACGGCGATGTGGCCTCCTCCGGCGATGACGAGCCTTGGCCGCGGCTGAAATACCTCCACACTCAGACTTACGCCCGGGACGAGCGGCATGGGCTCGATCGTGACGCGCTTTGGCCTCTTGTGAGACTCGGCGCTTTGGGCGCCGAGTTTGCCGCGCGGGTCCAGTCGCTCGCTCGCTATTGCTGCTATATGGTCCATCCAATCGTCAGGGAGGGTCGAAGCGCTCGTCGAGATTCCACCTTCGCCTTGGACCAGTAGGGCTTTGGCTCCCAAGAGCTCGCTCTTCGGGGATTCGATGACCGTGAACAAGACGGCGGACATCCGGTTTTGTAAGGCATCATGCAGCGACGTAAACACACGGCGATCAGCCATGAGACAGACCCCTCCCCACAAACGGACGGCACAAAAAGTCGGCGCCGGGTCCCCGCGGGGCGGACCGGCGGGCGACGAACATCGTCAAGACCTTCGCCCCCGCCCGGCTCTCCTCGCGATCTACCTTACCCGAGCGCCGACTCGATTGCTTCGACGACGTCCCCGACGAGGTCGTTCCACGAAGCTGACTCGCTCTTGTTTACCGTAACGAAGTTGTTCAACATGAAGACACCGGTTACTCCGTCAAGCGCAAAGATCGCACGTGCAAGCGGCGAAGACTCCGCCTGCTCCTTTGAGGAGTACGATTCACTTTTTCCGGAAGTCACCTGGACGCTGACGTTGAACTTCATCGCATTGGGATTCGGGGTAGGCTGTGGATCAACGTAAACTTGCGCCACAAGCAACACCTCCCCTCCATGGCCTGTTAATTCTTTGAGCCCCGGGACCGTCCTTCTCCACCGCCCGGGCTTTGCCTGTTGACGCCGCGGGGCTCAAGGTTTTCTTGGTCGTGCTCGAGCCCAAGCTCGTACACGTCTTGGACGGTGAGATCCGCCTTGGACTTTACCGCTTCGAGCCTCTTTTCACCTTTTTGCCGATTTGGCGCTTTGGGATGCAAGGGTGTTCACCTCCCCCGCCGCTATCTTGCCCGCGACGGGAGGAGCGAATCACTTCCAGGAAGGCTTGAGCAATCGCCCGATCGGGGAGGCGATGACATCTCCGCCGGAGGCTACCAACTCGCCGCGCACAAAGGTCGCCACTGGCTTTCCTCGCCCGGTGCGTCCCCAAAACGCGGTGTTGTCGCTCTTGCTCGCCCACCACCTGTCATCGACCCGCCACATTGCGTTGGGATCGATGATCGCGATGTCGGCGTCCGCACCAGGACTAAGGCTCCCTTTCGCGGGAAAGAGGCCGAACGCCTTCGCCGGGTTCGAGCTTGTCCAGCGAACGACGTCGGCCGGAGTGCAGCGGCCCGAGATCGCAGCGTCGATCATCAAGGGCACGAGCGTCTGTACGCCCGCCATGCCGAATGCGCCTTCCCAGACGGCTTTTGATTGTTCCTTCGCACGGCCTAGGTGCGGCGCGTGGTCGGTGGCGACCACGTCTACGGCTCCGCTGACGATTCCTTCCCAAAGCGCGGTCTGGTCCAGCCCGGATCGGATCGGCGGGAGCACTTTCATCATCGCGCCAAACGAGCGGTACTCCTCTGCGGACAAAAAGAGATACTGAGGACACGTCTCAGCGGTCACCGCGGCGCCCTGCTCTTTGGCGACTTGAATATCCAAAACCGCCTCTTTGAGCGCTACATGCGCGATGTGAACCCGGGCTCCGGTCGAAGCGGCAAGGCGCAGGGCGCCGGCCGTCGCCAAGATTTCACCAAAGCGCGGGCGCACTTCCAGGAGCGACGCGTAGGAACCTGGATCGAGCGATGCCTTTTGTCTAGCTGCAGCGTCGATCACGTCCCGGTCTTCACAGTGGAACGTAAAGACCGCGCTCCCGGCAAGCTCGCGGCAAAGCGCGTACAATCGGCCCCAGTCCGGCGCTCGAATGTCGCCCGTCGTCGGTCCTAAAAACACCTTCACGCCGATGGCTCCGGCGTCGACGGCCCCGCCTACCTTGGCGACGAGGTCGCCTGCCGACGCGTCGCCGTCGTCCACGGCCGCTGTAAAGAGCGCGTAATCGACGTACGAGCGGCCGGCAATCTGCTCGGCCTTTGCCAGCCACCCTTCAGCGTCCGAGACTGGTGGAATCGTATTCGGCATGTCGAGCACCGTGGTGACGCCGCCCAAAGCTGCGCCTTTTGACCCTGACAGGAAGTCTTCTTTTTCGGTCAAACCCGGCTCTCGGAAGTGTACGTGCGCGTCGATCGCCCCTGGTAGCACCCACATTCCCGCAGCGTCGTAGCGCTCGGCACAACCAAGCTCTTCGCCATCAGCGCCAGCGTTCCGATCAATCAACCGGAGGACGCGGCCGTCTTCGCCGACCAAGACGTCGACCTCGAGCGCGCCCTCCTCGGTCCAAACTTGTCCGTTGCAGATGAGCAATTTTGCTTTCATGGACGACTCCCTTGTCGCTAAGCCGACGTTGCCGGTTTTCGCATCTCCCGCTGCCGAGCGGCGCGGGAGGTGTCCCGGGTCGGGTCGAGACCGGACTTTTCCGTCGACAAAAGCGACGCTACCCCTTCGCGCTTTGACTTTGCCGCCTGGCAATAACTGCACGTTTCAGGGTCGTGCGTGTCGCCGTGGGCAGGCTCGGGATAGGCGGCGATGCGGCCTTCGTAGTTGCGGAGCACGATTTTGCCCGGAGACTGGGAGACCACGTAGTTTGGGCCGACCGGGATCTTTCCGCCGCCGCCAGGGGCGTCGACGACAAAAGTCGGAACAGCGTAACCGGACGTGTGGCCGCGCAGGTGTTCGATGATCTCGATGCCCTTTGAGACGGGCGTGCGAAAATGCTCCAACCCCTCCGAGAGGTCGCACTGGTAGATGTAGTAAGGCCGGACCCTAGCTCGCACGAGCCGGTGGACGAGCTCCTTTTGAATGTGCGGGCAATCGTTGACGCCCCGCAGGAGCACCGTCTGATTGCCAAGGGGCACCCCTGCGTCCGCAAGCCGAGCGCACGCCTCTACGGCGGCGTCGGTGAGCTCGAGCGGGTGGTTGAAGTGCGTGTTCACCCAGATCGGGTGGTACTTGCGCACCATGTTGCAAAACTCTTCCGTCACTCGGTACGGATTGGTCACGAGAACCCGCGTGCCGAATCGGATGATCTCGACGTGGTCGATCTCGCGCAGCTTCGCAATGATGTACTCAAGGCGCGACTCCCCAAGCGACAACGGATCGCCTCCGGAAATCAGCACGTCTCTGATCTCGGGCGTCCGCCGGATGTAATCGACCGCTTGGTCGATCGCCGGCTTGGGGATGCCCCCTTCTTTCGAGCCGACGAGCCTGCGCCGCGTGCAATGTCGGCAGTACATCGGGCACATCTCGGTCACGATGAACAGCACCCGGTCAGGATATCTGTGCGTAATGAACGGAACGGGAGAGTCGACGTCCTCATACAGCGGGTCGTGCATATCGTTCCCGGAGATCAGCGCCTCATCGTCCAGGGGCAATCCCTGTCTGCGAATCGGGCAAGTCGGATCATCGGGATCCATCAACGACGCATAGTACGGACTGATGCCAAGGGGAAAGCCTCGCTTCGCGTACTCAAGGCCCTCCTCTTCCTCGGGCGTCAAGTTGATCACCTGGCGAAGCGTCTCTACGTCGCGGATGCGGTTTCGCACCTGCCACTTCCAGTCCCGCCACTGTTCGTCGGTCACGTCTTTCCAAAGAGAGATCTCTCGGTAATCCCTCATATCCGCCATCTCCTTAGAAAATGTCGATGGGCTTGCACGGCCCACTGGCGGCCCCCCGGATTTTCGTCAGCTCGTGGCTGGGCCGGGCTGACAAGGTCGGGCCGCCCAGTGGTCTCGTTTAGTCGCGCACGGCGACCGGCGCCATCACTGCATCGGACATTCCGTGAATTATCTTCTTTTCGAGGGAGACCGCGGTCGCCAAGATCCCGCCAAGGCGCGTCGTCTCTCCGTGTACGAAGTAGTAAGGACAAAGCCGCACCCTCGTGCGCATCGACTGCAACTCGCCCAGCTCAAAGTCGTAGTAATCGACGGGGTACTGGCGCCCTTTGTGAAAGCGCTGCAACACGTGCGGCGTCGTTTCGAACACTTCGAGCGCGCGCTGCACGCCGTCCGCCCACTCTTCGGCGGAAACGTCATGCCCGATCAATACGCCTCGACTCCCCCATGCCTCAGGACTAAATCCGGAGGGTTTGAGCACGAGCTCTCGCTCCCGCTGGCTGGCTCCCTTGACCTGATTCCAATCGCTTACAGGCCGCCCCCCGATCGTTAAGCCCGGTATGACCGCATGCGGCGGCACGGGCCGGGAGTCCATGACCCAGCTTTCGGGAAAAACCTGCAGGCACTTCTCGTACGTCGCCTTGCCGAGGTGCTGCAGCCAAAAATCTTTGAGCGATCCGTGAGAGAGCAGCGCGAGAAGCATCTTTTCCTCGAGATTTGCCTTGATGGGGGGTGTGGCCCGCACGAGTTCCTTTCGCACCGCATACAGGATGAGATCGATCTTGGGTATGTTTTTGAGATCGAAAAGCTCGAAAAATCGGTACAAGACGTCGATTCGCTCGCCATGGAACCGGTCACTTTCACGGTCGACATAGAGCCCCGACTCACGAAACGCGATTTCACGAGGGTGCAGCGCAATGGCGCGGCGCCCCGACGCCCGCAGTCGGTCCGAAAGCCACTCCATCTCGCCTCGATAGGAGTCCGATTCATCGGATACGGCGATGGCGACGAGCGGATCCTCCCCTTCAGCGAGCGACGAGACTGCCGTCCAAAATCCGTCGGGAATCCCGTCCGCGCCGCCAACCGGCTCAAACCCAAGGCGGGCGTACTGGTCCGTCAGCGCCGTCAGCAAGCCAAATCCACCTGGAACGGAGTCGAGCTCCGAGATGATCAAACCGTCATCGGTTGGGATGATGTCGGGACGAATGATGATCGGCAGGTCAGTGCGAAAACGCTTCATTCGCTGATAATCGATGACCGTATCGCTCTTGCCGCGCTCGAGGTAATCCCTGATCCAATCGGGTTGACTACCCCGCACGCTGTGCAGGTAAAGGCGGTTTGCCGCCTGATAAAACTTTAAGAGGTGGGGGCCAAGCGCCTCGATTTCCTCGTAGAGCTTACGATCGATCCAGAATGGCTCCGGTGAAATACGAAAGGGCGTGTTTTGAACGCCGGTCGTCTCGACCATCCCGCTGTGCAAGTTTGTGCCGGAAAGGCCGTCGTTGATTGCTTGTGCTCGATGTTTCGCGCCTTTAGCCACTGTGTTCGTTTCGGTTTGACAGTCTGACACACTGTCGCCTCCAATTGATTACAGAGGTGGTTTTTAGTTTTGTGCCCCGACTTCCTCCCGTTCGTCGGCCGGCAAGAAGGCGATGATCCCTCTCGCCTGGTGCTCGCAGAGGGTGCGGTAGAGCCCGCCTGATCGCAGCAAGTCTTCGTGCGTCCCGATCTCGACGATCCGCCCGTCTTGGATGCAGGCGATGCGATCGGCGCTGCGAATCGTGCTCAAGCGGTGCGCAATGACAAAGGTCGTCTTCTCTTTCATGAGTCGGTCGAGGGCTTCCTGGATTTGCATCTCCGTCACCGTATCGACCGAGGAAGTCGCTTCGTCCAAGATGAGGATCGGGGCGTTTTTTAGGATCGCACGCGCGATCGAGATCCTCTGCTTTTGGCCGACGGAGAGCTTGACGCCTCGCTCGCCCACGACGGAGTCGTAACCGAGCGGGAGCCGTTCGATGAACTCGTGCGCATTGGCAAGCGATGCCGCTCGGTACAGCTCCTCCAGGGTCGCGTCCCGCCTGCCGAAGAGAATGTTCTCCCGCACCGTGCCGTTGAAAAGGAATGGCTCTTGCGACACGACGGCGATCTGAGAGCGCAGGTCGCGGATCTCAAGGTCGCGCACATCGATTCCGTCGACGCTCACCTGCCCTCTCGTCACGTCGTAAAACCGGGGAATGAGCGATACCAACGTCGTCTTGCCCGCCCCGGTCGGTCCCACGAGGGCAATCGTTTCCCCGGGTCGCACCACGAGATCGATCCCCCTTAGCACCTCCCGATCGCCGCCGTAAGAGAAGTCGACGCCACGAAACGCGACCTCTCCCCTCACCGGCCTTGGAAGTCGCTTGGGGTTTTGCGCCTCGACAATCTCGGGGTCGGTGTCCATGATCTCAAAGACCCGTTCACTGGCGGCTAGCGCGTCCTGCCAGAGGTTGTTCAGAGCGTGCAGACGGTTGACCGGCTCATAAAATAAATTGAGGTACATGATAAAAGCCACGACGTCGCCGACGCTCGCCGCGCCGCGAATGACAAACGCCCCGCCCACGCCCAGGACAAGGAGTGTTCCGACCGAGCCGAGAAAGTTCATGCCCGGCGAGAACGTCGCCCACGTGAACATCGCACGGAGCTGCTCTCGTCGGTACTCGTCGGCCGCTCTTTTGAACCGGGCCGCCTCGTCGGCCTCCCTGTTGAAGATCTTGATCTGGAGCAGCCCTGAAAGCGCGTCGTGGAGCGTCGCATTCATCGCTCCGGCCCGCTCCCGAACGCTTTTATACAGCTTTCTCATGCGCTTCGTGTACCAAAGCGCCCCCCACGCGAGAAACGGTATCGGTATGAGCGCCGTGAGTGCGAGCGTAGGATTGATGTAAAAGAGAAACCCTGCGACGCCCAGGAGCGTCAGCACGGCCACAATGAGCTGCTCGGTGCCGTCGAGCAGGACGCGCTCGACGTGGTTTACGTCGTCGACCACCCGCGACATGAGCTCCCCGGTGGATCGATTCGCATAAAAACCAAGGGAAAGCCGCTGCATCTTTTGAAAGACCTCGTCGCGCATATCGAGAATGACCTGCTGCTCCAGGCGGTTGTTAAACCTAATTCGAAATGCGTTGAACGAGTCGCGGATCAAAAACGCGAGACCGATCAGCCCGACATAGAGCAAGAGCTGGGAGAGGGAACCAGATTCCAGCGCGCCATCGACCACCGTCCGCACGAGATAAGGCGGCGCAAGGGAGATCAGGGTGGAGAGGATCGCGCAAAGCAAGGTCGCGGCGACGAGCGCACGATAAGGCTTAAAGTATTGAAGTACGCGAAGGAGCGGCGCCATGAGCTGCTAAACGGCCTCCCGATCCGACGCGTGCGAAAGCAGGCGCCCAAGGTCGATGCCGTACTTGGCGAACTCGTCCCTGTTGATGCTGCACTGGATGGACTGTCCGTCCTTCTCCCCGTTGACGAGCCCGGTGTCCCGCAAGATTTTGAGGTGGTGCGACAGCGTGGGCTGTGAAATGCCGAGAAATCTCGCGAGATCGCAGACGCAGTACGTCTGCTGGCACAATGCATGTAAAATCCGCAAACGGCTCTCGTCGCCCAGGGCCTTAAAGAGCCTGGCCAATTCAGTCAATCACATCAATCCTTTGGGATATGTACATACACTTATATATACATAGATCAATATACTGTCAAGCTCTCCCAGAGTATGCTCCTGCCACATCCAGACCATCGGCGCGCCCCGTTCCCGTCCCATTTAAGTGTAGGAGGATGCGGCCGTCCATTCACGTAATACTACGATGATGACGTTCATAATCACGTTTTGCATCACGGATCTTCGGAAATGGGGCGGCGCCTGATGGAAGTGATCAAGATAACGCCGAGAGGATACTGCTATGGGGTCGTGGATGCGATTCAGCTCTCCAAAAAAGTCGCGAAAGACCCCGCTTATCCCCGCCCTGTCTATATTTTGGGGTTGATCGTCCACAACCGCCACGTCGTACAAAACTTGAGCGAGGAGTACGGCATCGTCACCCTCGATGGAGCAGACCGACTGTCGCTGCTTGACCAAATCGACCACGGAACGGTGATCTTTACGGCTCACGGGGTGTCTCCGGCCGTCAAAGAAGCAGCGCTTGCGAAAGGGCTCGTCTGCGTCGACGCGACCTGCCCCGACGTGACCGTCACGCACGATTTGATCAAGAAGTTCGCGGCGAACGGCTTTCAGATCATATACATCGGCAAGCGAGGGCATCCCGAGCCCGAAGGCGCCATGGGCGAAGCGCCCGGCAAAGTCCACCTCGTCGAGACCCGAGAGGACGTCGACGCGCTCGACCTTCCGAGCGGCCCCATCGCGGTGACGACACAGACGACGCTCAGCCAATGGGACACCGAAGAGCTGATCAAGCACATCAAGAAGCGATATCCCAAGGCAATCGTCCACAACGACATCTGCTTTGCCACCCAGTCCCGCCAGGAGGCCGCCGCAACGCAGAGCGCCGATGCGGACGTCGTGCTCGTAGTCGGCGACACCCGCAGCAACAACTCAAACCGGCTCGTACAAGTCGTGCAGGAGATGGCCAACCGACCCGCATACTTGATCGACAGCGTTGCAGACATCCAGCTCGAATGGCTCAAGGGCGCGAAAAAAGTAGGCGTGACCGCGGGCTCTTCAACGCCGACACACCTGACGCGCGAGGTCATTCGTTACCTCGAAGAGCTCGACCCCTCGGAAGTAGGAAGCGCGGCGCCCTGACGTCTTAGGCGCGCCGCCGAACATCACGCTCCGACTCGTGCGCCTTGACGAGCTCCCACACGTTTTGCATCACCTTGGGCAACGCCATCGTGTCGACCATCGAATCCGGCGTCCATCGCCCTGTCCCTTCGGGGCGCTCGGCCGCGTCCATACGATGCGATGCCGATACCTCCACGCGCAGCACGTCCAATCGCCAGATTAGGTGCGAAAACCGGTGATCGACCGTTCCAAGCCGCTCGATTCGCACGCCCCCAATCAGATCTCCTCGCAGCTTGGCTTCACTGCCAAGGTCGGGCGCGGGTGACTCCTCGATCACTCCGAGCGAGGCGAGGACCGGGAAAATGCGCTCAGGCGTCTTAGCGCCCTCGTCCCCAAGGGCAGCTCGGGGGAACTCCCAAAGGCCCGCCAAAAGCCCTTCCTCCGGCCTTTTTACCAACAACGTTGCGCCGCCCATCCGCAGCACGAGGACGTGAAACCGCTCCTCTTTCACCTTTGACCGCCGTGCGGGAACGGGCAGCTCCACCTCGCGCCCCTCGGCCCTTGCCCGGCAGTAGCGAGTTACGGGACACCGCTCGCACGCCGGTCGTTGCACGGAGCAGAGCGTGGCGCCGAGCTCCATCATCGCCTGATTGAAATCTCCCGGACGGTCGTGCGGGATGATCGCTGCAAGTCCCGACGCGATCTCGCGGCGCAGGCGACTCGAATCGGCCGGCTCATCTGCTGCAAGGAGCCGGGCGCCGACGCGGATGACGTTTCCATCCACGACCGGATACGGTTTGCCGTAGGCAATACTGAGGACGGCCGCAGCCGTGTAGTCGCCGATCCCCGGAAGGCCGCGCATCTCGTCCCACGAGGCGGGCGCCTCGCCTCCAAAGCGGTCTACGATCGCCTTTGCCGCGGCATGCAGGTTCCTTGCGCGCCGGTAATACCCAAGGCCCTTCCAAGCCTCGAGCACACGTTCGAGCGGCGCATTGGCAAGGTGAGCAAAGCTCGGAAATCGTTCCAAAAACGAGCGGTAGTATGGAATCACGGTCTTTACTTGCGTCTGCTGCAGCATAAACTCGGAGACCATGATCGCATACGGATCGCTCGTCCTGCGCCACGGCAGGTCTCGGGCGTGCTCGTCGTACCAGCGAAGCAAGGCGCCGGATACGTTTTGGTCAAATTGGGGCTTCATGCCCCCTGGGCCAAATCTTCAATGGCCCTCATCCCTGCCCTCACAGCGACCTCCGTCGCCTCGATGCGCGCCGCCAAGGCGTTTTCAAGACCCATTTCCGTCGTAAAACAAACCGTGCCAAGCGCGCCCAAATACGGCCCAAAGGCGTCCGGGGGTTTGCGCATCGACAAGTTTGACCCGTACACTCCGGGATAAAGCTCCATCAGGGCCCCCTCCGGGAGATCGAGGTATGCTAGGAGCTCCACGAGGGGCATGACATCAAATCCGGCCTCACGTACTGCATCCACCATCCGCTCGTAAACTGGTCGACCTTTGTCGAAACCAGCCGGACTCGCGTACATGCCGAAGCGGTCGCCGAAGTTTTCGTGAAGGTCGAAGGCGTAGTCGCCTGCAAACTCGTCTGCAAGATCCTGCATCGCTTTTACCTCGACGGGCGGCTGCTTCAGCGAGAAGAATCGGTTGAAGTTGCCCACTCGCCCACCGACATCGACGTAAACCGTCGGCCCACCGCCCCATCCGTAGACGTCTCTTCCTTCGGCAAGATACGGAGAGCCCGGTACGTAAAGGCGTTTGCCCCAAAGCAGCCTCGCGACGTCCTCACGATCTCTCAAGAAGCTCTGCGTAAACTCACCGGTGTCGCCTTGAGCCGGGTGATCAGGCTCAAAGCTGCAGAAGGTCAGATCGTTGGCCTCGCAAATGACCATGCCGCCTTCGTCAAAGATGATCCTCCCATATTTGGCGAACGCCTCGATCGCTTCATCGTGGTTCGACATCGGGATGTCAAAAACCCCGACAGTGCGCTGAAACGTCGCTCGCACGCCGTCCCATCCAAGCGGATCGCGACACGGCACAAAGATGGTCCGCCCTGCATAACCCCGCCGGCGGGCCAGGTTGAGGCATGTGAACACACCGGCGGCTTCCTCGGCGTGGGCTCCCGCCGTGACGAGCAACGGCTTCGATTTCGAGCCGGGGTGGGTGTCGTATGCGTAAATTGGCGTTTCAAGCGGCGCCGTGCCAAGCTGGATCCGTGTGTAGCCGAGTTTGTCGTACTCTTCTATGAGCGCGTTGTAGGCGCCGGTTTCGATCAAATTCACTCTCACCTTGCCATGAACGGATTGTGAATCTTCTCCGCTGCCACCGTCGTCGCCGGGCCGTGCCCTGGCAGCAACACCGTGTCATCGGGAAGCGAAAGGATCTTCTCCGCCGACTCGAGGAGCTTGCCGTAAAACGCCGGACCTTGATACGGCCCGCCTAAAGAGCCCGCAAACATCGTATCGCCGACCGCTGCAACCCCGCCCGCTACAAACGTCACCCCGTGCGGCGTGTGGCCGGGGCAAGCGATCACCTGCACGTCGACCCCTTTGATCTCGACGGCCTCCTTGCCCGATACGTCCACGAGCCCTTCGCCTTCCCATTCCTCACGCGGTGCGTAAACCGGAACCGAAAACCGCCGGCGTACCCCCTCGAGGCCCGCGACGTGGTCACTGTGGCCGTGCGTCAGCAATATCGCATCGAGCTTCCATTCGCGCTCTTCGAGCGCTTCGACGATCTCTTCGGGATTGCCGCCGGGATCGACAAAGAGGGTCGTCTTTGAGTCCAACCAGCGCAAGGCGTAACCTTTCGAATCCATCCCGGGAAACGTGAACGAAAGGATCTCGAGGCCCTCTGGCGCCTTCATCCTCCTTGGCGAGTACGCGCCGCACGCGACGTCCCACAACGCCTTCGCGTTAAGCCTTAGCCTGGCTGCGAGCGCGTCCGACTGGGCCTGGCTCGGAGTCCCCTCGTAGGACTCAAAGGCCTCCAGCTCTTGTACCGTCAAATCGACGTCGTCCGCAAGCTTTTCCAAAGAAATGCCAAGGCCGACGCGGGCTTTGCGGATGACATCGCCGAATTCGTCTTCTAAAAATGACATGCTGTCACCTCTTCCGCTCAAAGATTCCGTCCCTGCAGGACCAATTCGTGAATGGCGACGCGCCTCCTTTGGATCGGCCCAACATGCTCCCTCTTCCTTTTGCGGGAGGCATTCGTCACTTCGAGCGGAAGATGTAGCGAATGGAGATGCTGTAACGGGGGTTGAAAGGCGTTTTGGCTTCAAAGAGCGCCCGCGCCATAGATGCGGAATATCCGCTTGAGTCGCAAGATCCGTGGAGCGTGTGCGCACGCCTTGCGACTGAGCATTACGAAAATTTCACGGTCGGTAGCCTGCTCTTGCCCAAGCGTCTCAGGCGCCACTTTTGGTCGGTGTACGCCTATTGCCGCACCGTCGATGACCTCGGCGACGAGGCCGAAGGCGATCGCCTCCGGCTTCTCGACGCATGGGAGGAAGAGCTCGACGCCTGCTTCTCCGGCAGCCCTCGCCATCCGGTGACGATCGCCCTCATGGAGACGGTTTCGCTGTTCGCCATCCCTAAAGAGCCGTTTCAGCGCTTGATCGAGGCAAACCGAATCGATCAACAAAGGCGCGAGTACCAGACATTCGAGCAGTTGCTCGAGTACTGCTCGCTTTCAGCCAACCCCGTCGGCCGCATCGTCCTTAGGCTCGTCGGTTGCTCCGATCCCAGGGCTCCTGAGCTGTCCGATGCGGTCTGCACGGGCCTGCAACTTGCAAATTTCTGGCAGGACGTCGCGAGGGATTTTGAAAAAGGCCGCATATACCTTCCTCAAGACGATATGAAACGATTTGGGTACGATCCAAAGCTGCTGGAAACGAGAACATGTGACGCTGCCTTTCGGGCGCTCATGAAGTTTGAAGTAGAACGCACCGCCGCCTACTTCGATCGGGGCGAGGCCCTCATCGGGCTCATTCCCGGTCGCTTCCGCATCGACATATCCCTTTTCGGCATGGGCGGCAGAGCGATCCTGGATCAAATCAAGCGACAGAACTTCGACGTGTTGACAAATCGCCCCACGGTCAGCGACGGACTAAAAGCAAGGCTATTGTTAAAGGCGATTTGGGCGCACGGACCTTGGAGACGTCGGTGACATGACAAACGCGCCCCTTGGCCGAGCGGCCATCCCCGCGACTTCCTCTTTGCAGCAAGCATACGCTAGGTGTGTCGAGATCACGCGGACCCAGGCACGCAACTTCTACGGCGCGTTCTTGACCCTCCCTCCACCCGCTCGCCTAGCGATCTGCGCCGTTTACGCCTACTGCAGGCGGCTTGACGACATTGCGGACGGCGCGGATAGCCTCGCCGTCAAGGAAAGCCTTCTCGACGAGGAGCGACTCGCGCTCCGGTCCGCCCTGGACGGCCAAGCGCCGGATCTGGTTTATGCGGCGCTCGCCGACGCGGTGCGGCGCTACTCGATCCCGGAGGCCCACCTGTTCGAGATCGAGGAGGGGGTGCGTCAGGACCTTGTAAAGGCGCGCTACCAAACGATAGAAGAGCTCGAGCGGTACTGCTACCTCGTCGCTTCGGCGGTCGGCCTCGCCTGTCTTGCGATCTTCGGATACCGAGACCCTGCCGCCAAGAGGGCCGCCGTCGACCTAGGCCTTGCCATGCAGCTCACCAACATCCTGCGTGACGTGGAGGAGGACGCCGATCGTGGCCGCATCTACCTCCCTTTGGACGACCTCGAGGCCTTTGGGGTGACGGAACAAGATATTTTGAACAAGCAGTACTCAGAGCGTTTCAAGCGCTTGATGGCCTTTGAATGCGAGCGCGCCAAAGCGTATTACGCCTCGGCTACGATCCTCTTTCGACATTTGCCCCGGCGAAGCAGGCCGTGCCCGATGGTGTTGATGGGCGTTTACCGCAGTCTGCTCAGGCGCATCGAAGCAAGCGATTACAACGTGTTTGGCCGGCGAATCGCCTTGTCGGGCACGCACAAGGCGGTTGCAGCAGCATGGCTGTGGGTGAAAGGACTCGCATGGTTTCCCCCGAGGTGATCGTCGTCGGCGGCGGACTGGCAGGAATCGCCGCTGCGCTGGAGCTGAACAAGGCGCATCGACGCGTCTTGCTGCTGGAAAAGAGCGGATTCTTGGGGGGCCGAGCGGGGTCGATCACGAGCCGCGACGGGGAAGAACTCGACGTGGGGCACCACGTCTACCTCGGCTGCTGCAGGGCCTTTCGTGCGCTCCTTAGGGAGCTCGGCGCCGAAGACTTGGCGCCGCTTGCAAGGCGCTTGGACCTTTCCCTCATCGACCTCGGAAGCGGCGAGGGAGCGGTGCGGGAGGCCAAGCTTGCAGCGGTTCGACTTCCCTATCCCCTCTCGCTCGCCGGTGCTGTCCTAAGGTATGCGCACCTTGCTCCATCCGAAAGGCTCGATGTCCTCCGCATCGTCGCACTCGCGAAGTCGGCCTATCGCAATCCGAAGGCGCGCCCGCTCCTCGAACGCGCTTCCTTTTCCGATTGGCTGAGGCAAAAAGGGGCGCGCCCGCGCACCGTCGGGCGGTTGTGGGAGCCGCTCGTCGTAGCCACGCTCAATTCGAGCTCGGATGCGGTGAGCGCCAAAGCCGGAGTGATGGTGATCGCGGAAGGGCTCGCCGGCGGCCGCGAGGCGGCGTCGGTCGGGGTGTTTCGAGCGCCGATGGGCAAACTGTACGACTCCGTGGAGAGGTTGCTTTCGGCGCGCGGCCAAGTCCGGCTCTCCAGCCCCGTCCGCGAGCTGATCATTGACGGCGGCGAGGTAAAGGGCGTGATTCTCGCGGACGGTACGGAGATTGGCTCGAGATCCGTCATCGTCGCCGTGTCTCACGTGCACCTACCGGCGCTCCTGCCCAAAAGATGGGCCGACGATCCCCTGTTTGACCGCGTGACTCGCTTGCCGACGCGCCCGATCGTCAACGTTCACCTGTGGTACGACCGCCCCGTTGCCGCCGAGATGATGACAGGCGTGCTCGACTCTCCGCTACAATGGCTCTTTGACCTGTCGAGGCTGCACGGAAAAGCATCCGGACCGCCGGGCGCGACCCATTACTGCGTCTCGATCAGCGACCCCGGCGACCTTGCAATGAGCCCGCAGTCCTCCATCATCGACGCGTTGGACCGAGAGGTTCGCCGCGCTTTTCCAGGCGCAAAAGACGCCCGCCTCATGCGGGGGCTCGTCCGGAAAATGCGCCATGCGACCTTTCTCTGCGCTCCGGGTACCGACGAGCTGCGCCCGGACAACGAGACGCCGGTGCAAGGCTTGTTCTTGGCCGGGGACTACACAAACACCGGTTGGCCCGCTACCATGGAGAGCGCCGTGCAGAGCGGGCGGCGAGCCGCCGCTATTGCGCTGCAGCGGCTCGCACACGTGTAAGAACTCTGGATTTCGCGCTTTTTGTGGGCCTCCTGGTAGGCTGATGCAAGCCGTCATGACGAAGAGATCGACTTACCCGCCTCCGAGCGCCGGCGTCAGGATCACTTCCGAGTCAGCGCTCACTTCGGCAAATAGACCGGCTCCCGCGCGCACTTCGACGCCGTCCACAAAGATCGCAAGGTGATGATGGAGCGAACCGTTCTCGTCAAGAATCAGCGGCCGCAAGTCGGGGTGGATGCGGCAAAGGTTTTCGATCACCTGCTTCAACCTCTGCCCGTCGACTGCCACGACGTCGGCGCCGCCGGCGGCCGCGCGCATAGGACTTGGCAACACCACTCTAGCCAACGGCCCTTATCCTGCCTTTCCCTCTGCCACGCTCTCCTGTATCGAGGCATTCGCCTCCGAGATCGCCTTCCACACCCGTTCCGGCGACATGGGCAGCTCGCTCATCCGGACGCCGACTGCTCGGTAAATGGCGTTTGCGATCGCGGCCGGAGGAGGCACGATGCCCGCCTCGCCGACGCCGCGCACACCGTAAGGCCCATCGGACGCCGGCACCTCGATCAGGACCGTGTCGATCATCGGCACGTCAAGGGCCGTGGGAATTCGGTAATCGAGGAAGCTCGGGTTGAGCATGTGGCCGTCGCGAAAGACGTACTCTTCCGAAACGCCCCAGCCGATCCCCTGGACCGCTGCGCCCTGAAGCTGTCCTTCCGCGTAAGACGGGTGAATCGCTTTGCCCACGTCCTGAAACTGCGTCCAGCGCTTGATCTGAATCTTCCCCGTCTCGGGGTCGACCTCGAGGTCGACGAGGCTTGCACTAAAGGACGGGGCTCGGCCGAGGCCGCCCGAAACGCCCTGGGCTTCAAAGGGCCCGCCCGTCTGGTTGAGCTTCGCAATCACTTGCTTGGTGGCAATCTCCTTATCCCCGGCGCGAAACACGCCCTCTTCGTACTCGACCTCGTCCTCCTCGACTTCGAGGAGAATCGCAGCGCGCTTTTTTAGCTTTTGAATCGCGTCTTGACAAGCTTTGTACACGGCAACGCCCGTCGAGTACGTGACGCGGCTCCCGCCGGTGCCGTCGTTGTACCCGAGCGTGTCCGTGTCCGCCACGAACGGCCGGATATCATCGATCTCAAGACCGAGCTCCTCCGCTGCGATCATCGCCATGCTCGCCCGGGTGCCGCCGATGTCGGTCGAGCCTTCGATCAGGTTGACGGTACCGTCGGAGACGAAGCTCAAATGAACCGTCGACCTTCCGCCCCCGTTCCCCCAAAAGCCGCACGCGACGCCGCGGCCCACGTTCTTCCCTTCGAGCGGCGCGTTGTAGTGTGGGTGGCTCTTGATGGCTTCGAGCACCTGCTTGAATCCGATCGAATTGTACTGCACGTCATTGACCATCCGGTCGCCCTCTTCCACGGCGTTTTTGTACCGAAGGTCGATCGGATCCATGCCAAGCTTGACGGCAATCTCGTCGATCACCGTCTCTACGGCCATCCCGATGGGCGTTCCCCCCGGGGCGCGATATGCCTTTACCCTCGGGTGGTTGGTGACGACGTCGTACCCGTCGAGTTTGAGGTTGGGAATCTTATAGGGCGAAAAGCCGGTGACGCACGCGGCGCCCACGGGCGAGCCGGGAAACGCGCCTGCGTCGAATGCCAGGAAGGCCTCGGCTGCGACGAACGTGCCGTCCTTTTTCGCGCCCATCTTCACCCGAATGATCGACCCCGATCCGGGCCCGGTCGCCTGAAACACCTCGGAGCGCTTCATCACCGCTTTCACCGGGCGGCCGGTCTTGCGGGACAACACCGCCGCGACGGGCGCCACGTAAGGCGTAAACTTGCCGCCAAACCCGCCGCCGATCTCCATCGGGATGACGCGAATCTTACCTTCGGGCAATTGAAAGATGGTCGCCATTTGGTTCCGGATCTGCCAGGCGCCTTGTGTGCTGGTCCACACTGTCATCCGGCCGCTCGGATGGGCCTGGACGGTCGCGCTCTGTGGCTCGATATACCCCTGATGCACCATCTGCGTGCGAAACTCGCGCTCGACCACGACGTCCGCCTCGGCAAACGCGCTTTCTACATCTCCGCGAACATGCGAAACGTGCGAGGCGATGTTTGACGGACGACGGTCGTTGCCGCCGAGCGTCGTCGTGTAGAGGTCGCCGTGTATGAGCGGAGCCCCTTCCGCCATCGCGCTTTCGATGTCGTCCACCACCGGAAGCGGCTCGTATTCCACCTCGATCAACTTCAGGGCCTCTTCCGCTTCGGCGAAGCTCGCGCAGGCGACCGCTGCGACGGGTTGGCCCTTATAGAGCACCTTGCCCGACGCCATGGCAAGCGCCGTCATATGGCGCGCCGAGATCGACTCTTCGCCCGTATCGACCTTCTCGTCCGAAGTGACGTGGGGGAAGTCCTCTCCTGAGCACACCGCGAGCACCGACGGGTGGGCGAGCGCCTTGCTGAAGTCGATTCGCTTGATGAGGGCATGAGGGTGCGGGCTGCGCAAAATCTTGGCGTAGATCATGCCCGGGAGGATCACGTCCGCCGCGTATTGGTCCCTTCCAATGACTTTTCCGTATCCATCCGGACGGATCGGCCGAGTTCCGATCACCCGGTACTCTTGTTTGGCCATCATGCGCTCACCTCGTGTCCACGCTTCGCGCGTTCGTTGATCGCACGCGCCGCCTTCAGCACCGCTCGGACGATCTTGTCGTAACCCGTGCACCGGCAAAGGTTGCCCGCCAAGTGATGGCGCACCTCGGCCTCGGTCGGGTCGGGTATCTTGTCGAGCAGCGCTTTGGAGGCCATGAGAAGGCCAGGCGTGCATATCCCGCATTGAAGGGCGGCCTCCTCGAGGAATGCCTGCTGCAAGGGATGAAGGTCCACGCCGGTTGCTAGGCCTTCGATGGTTTGAATCTCTTTCCCATCTGCTTGAACGGCAAAAATAAGGCACGCGTTGCTCGCCCGTCCGTCCATGATGATCGTGCACGCGCCGCAGTTGCCGTTGCTGCACCCTTCCTTTGTTCCAGTCAGGTGGAGCTCTTCGCGCAAGCACTCGAGGAGGGTCTGCCTCGGCTCCGCCAAAAACTCGAGCTCGATCCCATTTATCTTCGCCTTGACTTTCATCTTGTCAGCCAATCGCCGCGCCCCCCTTCGGGTACTGGATGGCCGCCCCCGCTCGCTCGAGTGCGACGAGAAGCGTCCTGCGTACAAGGACGGATACCAGGTGGCGGCGGTAGTCCGCGCTCCCCCGCACGTCGCTGATCGGACGCGCGGCCGCCATCGCCCGCGCCGCGGCCTCCTCGATCACTTCGGGGGTCGGCGCCTCGCCGATCAACGCCTCTTCAGCGTGGGGCACACGCAAGGGCGTCGGCGCCACCGCGGAGAGCGCGATCCGAGCATGCTCGATCTTTCCGGTTTCGGGATCGATCCGCACGAGCGAGCCCGCTCCGGCAACGGCGATATCCATCTCGTTTCTCGGGATGAATCGCTGATAATGGCTGCCCTCGTTGGCCGCAGGAGGCCTGATCTCGATCGCTGCCAAGAGCTCGCCTTGTTCGAGGACGGTCTGCCCCGGGCCTGTGCAAAAGGACTCTACCGGGACTTTTCGGCGGCCGTTTGGACCCTCGACGATCGCCTCGGCGTCCAGGCAGATCAGACCCGGCACGGAATCCGCCGACGGCGCCGCGTTGCACAGATTGCCTCCGACGCTCGCCCGACTTTGAATCTGGACCGACCCGATGATCGACGTGCCGTCGACCAAGATCGGAAAATGCCGGCGCAGCGCCACGTTGGAGTAAACATCGACACACGGCGTCGCAGCGCCGAGCCGAAGTCCGCCGCGATCGTCAATCTCGACGCTTCGAAGCGCTTGCACGCCGCCAAGGTCGACCAATCGGTCGACGCTCCGCCTCCCCTCCGTAAGCTGCACGGCGAGATCGGTTCCGCCCGCGATCGGCCTGGCGATGCGCTCGCTCACAGCAAGCGCCTCGACGGCTTCCTCGATCGTCCGGGCAGCCACGTACTCGAAGTTCCGCATGAATATGCCCCCTAAACCATATTCTCGCACACGTTCATCATAGGGCCACGCTCTTTCGATCCCACTGCACGGCGCCGGAGCATCCCAAAAAGCTCCGTAAAAGACATTACCCCTATCCATTCTCTAAAAGAAAACGGCATCCTCGTCTTGACGACGAAGATGCCATCCAATAGAGCCAAGCTGAACTCGGTTTGTATCGGTCGATCGCGCAAGTCTTAAGGCAACCAGCCGAGCGGGTCGATCGGCTCGTCGTTCACTCGAATCTCAAAGTGCAAATGCGGCCCTGTCGACCGCCCGGTCGAACCCACTTTGGCGATCGGGTCGCCGGCCTGAACGTATTGACCGAGGCTCACCAGGATCTGGGAGTTGTGCGCATAGCGCGTCTCGATGCCGGAACCGTGATCAATCTTGACGAGCATGCCATACGTCCCGGCCCAGTCGGCGTACGTGACCCTGCCGGGAGCCACCGCTCGAACCGTCGTGCCGTGGCTCGCGGCGATGTCGAGCCCTTCGTGCACCGAGCCGCCGCGAGGCCCAAAGCGCGAGCTGATCGTCCCTTGAACCGGCCATCGATCGAACTTGCGGCGCAGGATGAGCGGCCTTGACGCTGCGAGCGCCGAGACCGCCCCGCCGCCCATGGGCGGGATCAGCAGTTCTTGCCCGACGCGAAGCAGATTAATGTTGGTGAGCCCGTTCAACTGGGCAATGCTCGCGACCGTCACACCGTAGTTGCGAGCGATCACGGTGGCATTCTCGCCGCGCCTTACCGTGTGGACGATGGCTTGGGATGCTACCACGAGCTCTTGTCCCGGCCTGATCCGATTGGGGTCGGCCACGCCGTTCCAAGCCGCGAGCTGCCTCGTATCGACGCCGTAGGCCTTTGCGATCTCGGAGAGGGTCTCTCCCCTTTGCACGATGTGAACGACCGGCGCATCCGAAAGCAACACCCGGTCGCCAGGCATGAGACGATCCGGATTTTTGAGGTCGTTGATCGCGATGAGCCGCTCGACGCTGATGCCGTACTGCTTGGCGATTTTAGACAAGTTATCGCCGCTTTGTACGATGTGAAATTGGCTCTGGGCCGCGGCCACGCCGCTAAGCGCGAGCACAAATATGATCCCGAGAAGCACGATCCTAATCTTTGACACGCTCACAATCACGCCCGCCTGCGCGCGATGCATACCACATCACCCCCACTTAGGAATGAAGTACTTAAAATAGGTATGCGTCGCGTGAGACTAAAATATCCAAGAACATCTTTCGAA
>CAYRIY010000002.1:22696-61632 GCA_964424335.1 uncultured Clostridia bacterium | reverse complement strand
CCCTTATTCTACGAATTTATACCAAAACCAGCAACAGCCAACCAAAATCCCGCCGAAATGTGACTGTGGTCCCGCGCTTATCCCGCGCCAACTTTGGGGAGACTGGCTATGGGCTACCCGATATGAAGCTCCTTGGACGAATTGACACGCCTGGGCGGGATGACTCACGATGGCTCTCATCAAACGCTATTCCACAGCCACCAAAAGCGCTCAGAGCCGGCAAGACGGCGGGCGGCCCCGCTCCGTTGGCCCAGGGCTCACGATCGGACTAGGGGCTCTCTTGGGCGTCGTCGGCGCCGCGAAACTGGGCCGCGTCGCGATCGAAGCCGCGCTGGATCGGGCGGTAAGGATTTTGACGCAGGACGCCTATGAGGAGAACTGGATCGCAGGCCTCTCTGGGTTTCGCCGCGTCGGCGTGCAAAACCTGTTTGAGCTCAACCTCCGCTCCGGCGATTCGCACACGTTGCGCAGGCCGCTTGGGAGCCCCAAAAAATACCCGGGATTTGAGCACATCATGTTCAATTTCGCACAGTTGGATCCGTTGCCCACGCCCGGGGATCAAAGCGTGAGCACGCGCGTCGTCATCGGCCCGTACGCCGATTACCCCTTGGAGATCGATCTCCCCATCTTGATCGGGGGCATGGGGTACGGCGTCTCCCTATCAAAGGCGGCCAAAATCGCGATTGCCCGCGGCGCGAATCGAGCAGGCACTGCGACCAATACCGGTGAGGGCCCCTACTTGCCCGAGGAGCGCGCCGAGGCGAGAAAGCTCGTCGTTCAGTACCATCGAGGCAACTGGATGAAGCTTGAGGCGCTCGAAGAGGCGGACATGGTTGAAATCCACATCGGTCAAGGAGCAGCCGGCAGCGTGGGAAGTAAACTCCCCCCCGAGAAGGTGACCCCGCGGCTGATGGACGAGATGCGCCTCGCGCCAGGAGAGCCGGCGGTCGTCGACTCCACGTTTGAGGAACTCGCTCGTGGAAAGGGGCTCTCCCCGATCGTCGATCGCGCCCGGTACCTTTGTGGAGGGCGACCCGTCGTCGTCAAGCTGGCCGCATCGCACCGCCTGGAACGAGATCTGGCCGTGTGTATCGAAGCAGGCGTGGACGGTGTCGTGATCGACGGAGCTCAGGCCGGCACCGGTCAAGCGCCGCCGGTTTCCCAGGACGATTTTGGGATTCCTACGCTTTACGCCCTCCTGCGCGCCCGGGAGTACCTCGACGAGCACGATCCGAAAGGCCGCGTCTCCCTCATCGTCTCCGGCGGACTCATGACGCCGGGCGACTTCCTCAAGTGCCTTGCACTCGGAGCAGACGCCGTTTATGTCGGCACTGCAATCATGCTCGCCCTCATGGCGGGACAACAGCCAAAAGCGACGCCGTCCGAGCCTCCGACCCAAGTCGTGACCTATCAGGGCAAGAGAAACCGGCTCTTCTCGATCGAAAAGGGCGCCGAAAACGTCGGAAACTACCTGCTTGCGTGCAGAGACGAACTCGAGCATGCGGTGCGCCAGCTTGGCAAGGACGATGTGCGCGACGTCGATCGTTCGGACTTGTGCGCACTCGACGATGTCACCGCGAAGATTACCGGGCTACCTGTCGCCTACCTTTCCGAGTCTGCGCTAAGCAATCATGCGGGAAACGGAGCGCTCCCGAAACAAAGCTCTGATCGAACCGGGGGGCCGCGGCGCGGATGAGCCCATTTTTCCAGCGCGACCGGCGACATCGCCGCGGTCAAAGCGGCGCCCAGGAACACGATCAACCGCGGGCAAACAACAAAGGGAGTGGCAGGCGAACCAACGACGAGGGGACCAAGTTTGTTCCGGTATCGCTTGGCCAATCCCTTTCCAAACTTCGCCTCGATTTTGGAGAGACGACCAGCCTCGTCACTCGACGTTTCCTCGCGGGGCCAAGCGGTGAAGTTGAGGCCGCCATCGCCTACATGGACGGCTTGGCCGACAAAAACGTCATCAACGACCACATCCTCAAGTCGACGATGGTCGAAGCCGGTCAGACTCGAGCTTCAAACGCGCCGGCTCGCTTGAGGCCGGGCGACGTCGTCGAAGGCGTCCTCGAGCGGCTCCTGAGCGCTTCCGAAGCCGAGGTCACCCGAGAGTGGGAGAAGGTCCTCAGCGCAATTTCCACCGGCGATACGGTCATCCTCTTTAACGGATCCCCGAGGGCGATCGTCGTCGCGACGCCTGGGTGGCCCCAAAGGCCGGTGATCGAGCCCCCAAGTGAAACCGTCGTCCGGGGACCTCGTGACGGCTTTACCGAGACGATCCGCGTCAGCGAGACGCTCATCCGACGCAGGATCAAAGACTCGCGGCTTCGCTTTGACCAACTCGAGATCGGACGCTTGAGCAAGACCAAGGTGAGCATCGGTTACATCGAAGGCATCGTCGACCAAGGCATCGTAGACGAGGTGCATGAAAGGCTTTGCCGCATCGACGTCGACGCCGTTCTCGAAAGCGGCTACTTGGAGGAGTACATCCAAGACAGCCCCTGGTCGCTATTTCCACAGATGCTTCGCACCGAGCGCCCCGATACCGTGGCAGCCAACCTATTGGAAGGGCGCGTGGTGATTTTCACGGACAACACACCGTTCGCGCTCATCGTGCCCGCTACGTTCTCGATGTTCTTGTCGAGTCCGGAGGATTACTACGAACGGTTTCCGATCGGCTCGCTGATCCGAATACTCCGTTACATCGCATTTGTGATCGCGCTCGTCCTGCCCGCTCTTTATATAGCCATTACCACATTTCACCAGGAGTTGCTGCCGACTGATCTGATCTTGGCGATTGCGTCGGCAAGGCAGGGCGTCCCATTCCCTGCTCTCGTTGAAGCGCTGCTCCTCGAGACGCTCTTTGAGGTCCTGCGTGAGGCGGGTATTCGCCTGCCCCGGGTCATTGGACAAGCGGTGAGCATCGTGGGCGCGCTCGTCGTGGGTGAAGCGGCCGTGAGCGCCGGTCTGGTCTCTCCGGCGATGGTCATCGTCGTGGCGATGACCGCGATCGCCTCGTTTGCCACACCCGTTTTCAGCGTGGCCATCTCCGCTCGGATCTTGAGGTTTGTCTTTATGATCGCCGCGTCCATGGTCGGGCTCTTCGGCATCCAGATCGTGGCGCTCCTCCTCCTGCTCCACCTCGTATCGTTGCGGTCGTTCGGCGTGCCTTACCTCTCGCCGATTGCGCCTTATCAGCGCTCCGACTTGAAGGATGTGGTCATGAGAGCGCCGCTTTGGTTGATGTGGACACGTCCGGAAGCGATCAACGTGCAAGACCGCGTGCGCGAGGAACCGAATTTGAGGATGCGGCCGCCTGCAGATCTCTTGCGCTCCAGTAAGGACGATCTCGAGTCGGACGGCGCAGATAAAGACGCCGACGATTCGCAGCGCGGCTCGGGTGGACGCCGCAGTCGCACGCGCGGAAAGCGAGGGGATAGGTCGTGAGCGTAAGGAAATACGAACAAATCGAAGTAAGACAGTTGGCGTTGCTCCTGTTCATCAGCCGATCGGTGCTTACGATTGCGAGCCTGCCCCACTTGACGGTTGGCGGAGCCGGCCGGGACGGTTGGATTTCCGCCGTCGCCAACACACTCCTCGGCATTCCACTTGTGTGGATGTTTGTCTCCCTAGCGTCCCGCCATCCCGACAAGTCGATCTTTGAGTACTCGATCGAACTCTTCGGTCCATGGGTCGGTAGGCTGCTTACGCTCCCACTATTATGGGGGTTCTTGCACTTCGCCGCATTCACGTTGCGCGAGTACGGCGAGATGCTGGCAGGCGCAGTTTTGCCGCAGACGCCGCTCGTTTTCACCATGGGCAGCATGATCTTCGTCAGCGCGGTGGCCGTTCGCCTGGGGATCGAGGCGATCGCGCGCACGGCGGATATACTGGTGCCTCTATTTTTCGTGACTACGGTTGGTATCGTGCTGCTCCTCATTCCCGAAGCCGATTTCAGCCGCCTCACACCTATCCTGGCGGACGGATACGAGCGCCCGCTAAAGGGCGTCTTCGCTCCATTTGGCTTTTACTTCTTCATCACGACGCTGTTCGTCGTGTACCCTTCCGTCAAGGAGAAGGATCGAGTCATGAAGGCGGCGCTGAAGGCGATCATATGGGCAGGGATCTTGATCACTGCGAGCACGGTGTTGGCGGTTGGCGTTTTTGGACCTGTCGAGGTGGGAAGGATGCAGTTTCCATTCCTGAGCCTCGTTCGTCTGATACGCTTCGCTGAGTTTTTTGAGCGCATCGAGACACTTACTGTTGCGGGTTGGGGCGTCGGGCTTTTTCTCGAACTTTCCTTTGTATACTTCGCCGGAGCGAGGGGCATCGCTCAGTGGTGCGGACTGCGCGATCACAGGCGTTTGGTGTTTCCAATGGGGGCGATCCTGCTCACCCTTTCCCTGACCCTCTTTGCCAACAGTTTCCAAATCACGGATTTCCAGATGGCGGAAGTAATGGCGCCCTATGGACTGTTGATGATCATACCAGTCCCTGCGATCCTCCTCATCGCAAGCGTCGTCAAGAAGTCCGGGGCGGCAAGGCATGAACGGAGGAACCGCTCGTGAAGCGCCTGCGCCCCATCGCATGCGCGCTCGTCGCGCTCTTCCTTGCAATGGCCGTCACCGGATGCTGGGACAGGATCGAGGTGGAGTCGCTTGGGTTTGTCATCGCCGCCGGGCTCGACCCATCCGACTCACCTACCAACGCACGCGGCTGGAGTCTGATCGACATGACGGTGCGAATTGCTTCAGGTGATTTTGCCGGCGGCGGGAATTCTAGCGACAGCAACTTGGTTCAAGGTTCAGGGCTCGTTCTGACAGGCACGGGATTTTCTCCACTCGACGCCTTGAACAGCATCCAGGACACCGTGCCGAGGCAGGTTTACGTAGCGCACAATCGAGTCGTCGTCGTCGCTGAAGAGTTGGCGAAAACCGACATGAGGCAGATGCTCGACTTGTTTCACCGCCCCAGACAGACGCGGCGCGAAGCGATCCTCGTGGTGGCAAGGGACATTTCCGCCAAGGATGCAATCTCTGCCACGTTTCCGCTTGCCGGCAGTTCTGGCGAGGGCCTCTTTGACCTCATTCGCCTAAGTTCCCGTACGCGCGGCTCTGACATCAGAACTGTGCATGATTTCTTGGTCGCGGCATCACTCGAGGGTATGGATCCCTATCTCGGCGTGATCCGGCCGGCCCCGGCGGATGCCGAAAAAGCCGCAGCTGTACCGAGTCGTGTCCTTTACTCCGGGATCGCCCTGTTTCAAGGCGATCGGCTTGTGGGCTATTTGGACGAACGGGAGACCCGCGGCCTCCTCTGGGCGCTTGGGCGAATGGCGTCAACGAATGTAGAGCTGCCTTGTCCAACCGACCCGATCGACCCGATCTTGATCGAGGTCCAACGGTCCAAGGGGAATGTGAAGATTGAATTGGAGCCGGAACTACACGGCGTTATCGAGATCGTCATGGAAGGCCGCGTCATCGAGGTCGGTTGCACTTCCGGTTTTGAGCGCACCTCGTCTGCGCTCGACGAGGTCCACGACGTTGCTGTGGAACAAATCAAGACTGAAATCTCGGCTGCGATAACGAAGGCGCAAGAGGTGATGTCCGATCCATTTGGGTTTGGAGCAGCCCTCTTGCGCCGATCGCCGAGCGTGTGGCGGGAAGTCGGCACACACTGGTATGAGGAGATTTGGCCAACCATGCGGGTCGACATCAACGTCAAATTTGACATTCGCCGGCCCGGCCTCGTCGGCGGACCCTACACCGTCGATCGATAGACCGCCCTTTGAAAGGAGCGACCAATCACCATGCTCATTGCGATCGCCGTCGCCTTGATGCTCGCTATGGCGGCCTACGATGTTCCCGTCATCGTGCAACTCAAAGATTGGGGCGAGCTTTGCCTGTATGCGGCGCTTTGGGTCGCGGCGCTTACCCTTTCAATCTTGCAAATCCTCGAGTTGCACGTGATCAACCCCACGACGGTGATCACAAAGCTCATGACCCCGCTCGGAGAGGCGCTTTTACGAGCGCTCGGAGCCTTGTGAGAGCAATGCCTCAAGGCCAACAGCCGCCTCGCGGTCGACGAGCACCGTGACGTCCGCGTGCGTTTGCAAGGCCGAGGCCGGAACGTCGATCGACTGCGGCTCTGTGAACGCCCTTTTCAATGCCTCTTGCTTGCTGCTTCCCTTTGCCATCAAAAGGATCGCCTCGGACTCGAGGATGTTCGCGATGCCCATCGTCACGGCAAGGCGAGGCACCTCGTCGATCGACTCGAAAAACCTGGCGTTCGCCTCACGCGTTTCCTCCGTTAGCTTCACCGTGTGGGTGCGCGTCTTGAACGCGGTCCCAGGTTCGTTAAATCCGATGTGCCCGTTGGAACCGATCCCGAGCACTTGGGCCCGGATCGGACCGTGCTCGCGCAGGAGCGCATCGTACCGTCGCGCTTCTTCATCGGGATCTTCGCAGAGGCCATTTGGTATGTGCGTGCGCGAAGGGTCGATGTCGACATGGCGAAAAAGCCGCTCGCGCATGTAGTGAGCGTAACTTTGGGCGTGATCGGCCGCGAGTCCTACGTACTCGTCAAGGTTGAACGTCCGGGCGGAGCGAAAGCTAAGGCCCTCCTCCCGGTGCATGCGCACAAGCTCACGGTATAAGCCTTCCGGAGTTCCCCCGGTCGGCAGCCCAAGGACAGGATCGGGCCCCTCTAGGTGAGCGGCCACCCACTCCGCCGCAACCCGGTCGAAATCGTAATCGGACTCACAAACCCAAATCGCGAGACTCAAAGCGCACTGCTTCCTCCTGACCTACATTCCCATGATGTGATAGCCGCAGTCGACGTAGAGCACCTCGCCCGTAATGCCGGAACTGAGCGGGGAGATCAAGAAGAGCGCTGCGTTCGCCACCTCTTCGATCTCGACGTTCCGCTTGAGCGGCGCCTTTTCCGCATGGTGCTTGAGCATACCTGTGAAGCCGGAAATGCCGCGCGCTGCGAGCGTGTTGACGGGTCCTGCCGAGACCGCGTTGACGCGGATCCCAGACGGCCCCAAGTCGTCCGCCAAGTACCGGATCGAGGCCTCCAAAGCCGCCTTTGCGACGCCCATGACGTTGTAGTTGGGGACCACTTTCTCCGACCCGTAGTACGTCATCGCCATGATGCTGCCGCCTTCGGTCATCAGCTCGCGAGCATGCCTGGCAAGCGGGACGATCGAGTACGCACTCACCTCTTGTGCGATCCGGTAGGCGTCGCGGGCAGTCTCGACGTACGGCCGCTCCAAGGCCTCCTTCGGCGCAAACGCCACGCTGTGCACGATGAAATCCAAGCGCCCATATCGAGCCTTTACGGCGTCAAACATCGCCTCGATCTCTTCGTCGTTCGTCACGTCGCACGGTACGAGGAGGGGCTCGTCGAGCGCCTCCGCCAAGCTTCTGACGTTCTCTTCGAGCCGTTCGCCCTGGTACGTCAAGGCGATTTTCGCCCCTGAGTTTGCCGCTTGCTGGGTGATCGCCCATGCAATGCTTCGCTTGTTGGCAACGCCGAGCACAAGGCCGACTTTGCCGTCCAACAGTCCACTTAGTCCCTTCAAATGATCTGCCTCCCTGCTCCTTGTGATCCCTTTGTCTCCTCGCACGTCCGAAACGAAAAGGTCCGCGCGCTGGGCGCGGGCAACAGGCCGGTCGCATGTGATTAGCCTTTATGTGTGCGACTCGGTTGATACCTCAAATCGGTGTTATGGAGGAGTGCCGAAACTCCCCAAACTATGACCAACTTCGACGCAGGCAGGACGGCTTCCTTCGCCCCGTTCGACCCTACAGGACTCTCCCGTTCACCGCCGAACTATTAATTCCATCGAAAGGAGTCCGCGGGCGTCTTGAGGGTCCTCTTTATCGTAAACCCCATTGCCGGGGGCGGCCGCGCCGAAAAGGCGGCGCGCTTTCTCCAGACCGAGCTTAAAAGCGTACGCGGCGTCGAGTCCGACTTCAAGAGGACTCGCGAGGCCGGTCACGCCGAATCCATGGCACTAGACGGAGTAAGGCACGGTTGCACCCGCGTCGTTGCGGTCGGAGGCGACGGCACGCTGCACGAAGTCGTAAACGGCATCCTTGCGGCAAGCTCGCTCGAGGCGCGTCCTGACCCGCTCCCGTCGATCGGACTCATCCCCTGCGGCACGGGGAACGACTTCGCCCGGGGCATGGGCCTTTACTCGACTGCACACTCAGCCCTGCAAACAGTATTGGACGAAGGCGATATCAATATCGACGTCGGGCTCATCAACGACCGAGCCTTTGTCAATGTTGCGGGATTTGGCTTCGACGCCAAAGTGGCAAAGCTCGTGACAGAGCGGTATCAGGGAAAGCGCAGCGCACTCCCCTACCTCGTGACCGCGCTGCGCACGTTGAAATCCTACGCCCCCACCATGCTCCATATCGAGGTCGACGGTGTGGCACGCGAGGCGCGTGCGCTGCTCGGCGCCGTTGGCAACGCGTCCACGTATGGCGGCGGCATGAAAATCTGCCCAAAGGCGGTCGCGCACGACGGCCAACTCGATTTATGCCTGGTAGAGGACGTGACCAAGCTGGAGACCGTGGTCAATTTGGCTCGGGTCTTCCGCGGCTCGCACCTTTCCCACCCCAAATGCTCGTACACTCAGGCCACTCGGATTTCGGTTTCGGCCGATGAGGACGTCCTCGTGCATGCCGACGGCCAAATGCTCGGCACACTTCCCGTGACCTTTTCGATCTTGCCCGGGGCACTGCGATTGGCAGCGAAAAGGAAGTGAACGCAGCACGCGCAGCCAACGCGCTGATCGTATTGATTGGCATGGCCGTTCTCGCCTACGGCCTTGCGATGACCGTGTCGACGCCCTGGGGCGTCTCACCATGGGACGTCTTTCACCTAGGCGTCGCGGGGCGCACGGCGCTCTCCCTCGGCCAAGTCGCGCAAATAACCGGCGTCGTATTGATCCTTGCCGCATGGCTGATCCGTCGTAAGCACGTAACTTTGGTCTCACTCGTGAACGCCGTGCTCGTCGGGCTTCTCATCGACTTTTTCCGCGAACGGGGGTACGTTCCTTATGTGGACGGGTGGTGGGGGCTGATTTACCTCGAATGCGGCATCGTCGTGTTCGCGGCAGGCATGGCGATGTACCTCGCGCCGCGCATGGGAGCGGGGCCTCGGGACGCCTTGATGATGAGCCTTGCCGACGTGCTCAAGCTCCCGCCGGGAAGGATCCGTGTCGCCATGGACCTCGCGGCGCTCGGCGCCGGAGCCGCGCTCGGAGGGCCGCTCGGCGTCGGCACGTTGATCGCCGCACTCACGCTTGGACCGTGGGTCCAGCTCATGATGGAACCCGCGACCAAACTTTGCGAACGTGTCTCGAGCCTTGGTCAAAGAGGAAGCGATGGCTCGACGCCCATCCCCGCAAACAGGTCAGCAAGACGCCGGCAGTAATCAGGGTGAAGCATCGTTTGGGCCCCTTCCATGATGAGGCCCGCATATTCGTCGGACGGGCGTATCTCGCTTCTCGCTTTGTTGGCGACGGTATAGGTCAGGACTCGCTGCCACGTCACCCCTAGTGCCTCGACTTCGATCCACGACTGTTGGTAATGGCCCAGGTGGACGCCTTCCCGTGCGTCCAGGCGCGGCACGTAGGCTCGGGGAATTCGATACAATACGCCCCAGACATCGCTCCGTGCATCCGACACGACATCCGCCACGCCTCCGTTTCGGCCCACGGACTCAAATGTAAATGCCAATCGGTGTCCGTATAGGCGCGCAGGGCCCAACAGATCGTATCGAGGCACCGTTTCGCGAAAGCTTTGCAAGCACATACACGAACCAAAGGAGAAGTACATCACCGTCCTCCGGTCGCTCCCTCGGTCGTCCAAGGGTTGGATCAGACCCTCCTTGATCCAGCGACGGGCGATCCGCGCCGCCGAGGGCCCATCAAACCCCCAGCGCACACACATCAAATGGATGCCCTCCACGAGCGTTCGCTCACCGTCAAAGATGTCGTGGGGTGCGGGCAAGACGAGGCCCCTGCGCCGCCGCCTTTCCCACGAGCGCTCGCCGCCGCTTCCCAAAGCGGGGCGGTGACCCGCGCTTGGCACCCAAACAAAGCCCGGACTTGGCAATGCGTCGATGGAGGACCGAGTCGGCCTCGCACGCTTCCTATGCGGCGACTTTCGAATAGTAGGCAGCGTGTAACGGTACGCCGCCTCGATCTCCCGCACCCAACCTGCAATCTCCTCTTCGCCGACGGCCCTCGGTTCGAAGTGGGCGACCAACTGCCACATGCCCTCAAGGCGCGCCTCGAGGGTGTACGCGCCAATCGCGGCATCGGAAAGCTCGCCCGTGCGCCGAGCCGGATGCGCTTGTGCCAATGTACGCACCGATGTAGGCACCGCCTCCTGCAGCCACTCAAAAAGTCGATACGAATCGTCGAGGCCGGCCACCGCCCACCAAATCATCGTCGACGTTACCGCCGGGCCGAGGTCGCTTACGGCGTCGCTCCCCTCGATCGCGACGCTCGTATGGGTAAGGGGAATGTGCGAAATATGCGACGCCCTGTCGCCGATGGCAGCGGCCAGCACGTCGCCGACCAGACCATAGGCCCGCACGGACGCGCTGACCTGGCTAATGCGGGACACGCTGAAATCGACCTCGATGACCGCGGCGTCGCGAGCGCCTCCGGTCCAGGCCCTGCGAAGGATGGGATTAGGGTCGGTCTCGGGACTCGAAATGTGAAGGCGGACAGGTCGACGAAATGGCGACGCCGCGAGCGCATCGATCGTATCCGCGAGCCGCATCGTCCACTCGAGGCTCCAGCCCAATTTGAGCGATCCGCGCTCGGGCAAGACCACATGGAGCACGACCCCTCCGACTTTCCGCCTACCAGGCCACCTGGCTTCGGCCCAAAGCCCCCGCGCGCCGTTGTCGAACCAGCGAACAACCCTGGCGATACCCCGCTTGAATTCGGATTTCGAGATGTGTCGCAAAGCGGCGTCGGGCATGAGCGCGATCGTTCCGTTGGCCTGGAATGGCCTTGTGGACGCCTGCTGCCAATGGGCTCGCACGTCGCGGAGAAAGTCCAGTGTTCTCACTCCTTTTAAAAAAGCCGATTGGCTGCGGTCCCCACTTGCCGCCCACGAGGGCCAGCGACGCTGGCCCGCCAGGATTTTCATCCGTTTGTGGATTGGCCGGCTGACACGGTCGGGCGGCCAAGTGTGCCTACACTCTTTGCTATTCCTGGCGACAAACGCTCGTTCGCTGCCTTCATGGCCCTAGAAGGTGAGTTTGTTGGGTCCGGTCTCCTGTTTTGGATCAAGTAACCGAATGCTGCCAACCTCAGCCAATCATTGCCTAGAGGTAGCGGCGCCTTTCGTTGCGAAACGAGCCCACTATGAAGCGCCATCCAGTTTCCTTATCGAGACGCCCCGTCGCTTGCGCCATATTTCTAAGGCTTTTCGTTGGATTGATTTTACTCCTAGCCGGATGTGGCATACTAGGCGGGTCGCCGTTTGGCCATTTGGGCGAAGCCCGACCGGACTGGTTGGTCAAGGCTTTCCCCGGAGGAGGAGATGGCGTGGCAAACGTTCCAAACCAAGGCGGTCCCCGTGACGTGGTCGTATTTTATGTGGAAGAAGAGCCATACCTCGGACACCCTTCGTCCGAGGAGACCGTTGTGCGAGAGCAGGCGTTGATCAGCGCCATCGTCGGCTTTTGGCATCAAGTGGAGCGAGAAACATTGGACCGGCTCAAACCGTTTGGCGCCACCACGGACGAGACCATCGAGAAGGCGGCTCGCATTGCGGATCGTGCCGGAGCCCGACTCGTCGGCCTGTTCCACAATCTGCTTTACGGCAAGACCGCATGGAGTCGAGGCGTAGTCAAAGATCTGCTCTCCGATTTCGACGCGCAAGTCCGCTTGATCGAAGACATCGGGCGCACCGGCCTAAAGTACGGGTACGCCGAGATCAACATCGACGTGGAGCACGTGGATCCCGCAATGCGCGATGCATTCTCCGGATTCGTCGAGCGCCTTGCAGAGCGCCTCCACCAAGTCGGACTCGAAGTCAGCATCTCCGTTCCCGCCAAGACCTGGGACGACCCGGAGCACGGGTGGTCGGGCGGATTTGACTACGTTCGGATCGGCAAGGCCGTGGATCGGGTCTACGTGATGACTTACGACGAGCACGGTTACTCGAGCGGCCCCGGCCCCATTTCCTCGAGCGGATGGGTGGAATCCGTAATTCAGTACGCCGTCAGCGTCATTCCCTCTAAAAAGGTGTACGTCGGCATTCCCGGATACGGTTTTGACTGGACCGAAGGAGAAAGGCCGCGCTACATATCCTATGCTCAGGCCATCGCCATTGCCCAGGCGCATGGGGCCAAGGTCGTGCGCGACGAAGAGTCGAAAACGCCGACCTTCACGTACACGCACAATGGCGCGAAGCACGAGGTTTGGTTTGAGGATGCCGAAAGCAGCGCGATAAAGCTTGATCTGGTCGAGCGGTACGATTTGGGCGGGATTGCCCTCTGGCGCGCCGGTTTGGAGGACCCCATGCTCTGGCGCATGATCGAGAGAAGGTTTGACGTTCGAAAGCTCGAACCTCACCCCTCGTGAGCACGGGCAGGCAGGACGCCGCCCCGCTATGTTGCGCTCGCTTCGATCTCCTTTTTCTCTTCGGTTCGCGCTTGGGCGATGTGGATGAAGTGCTTTTCGTCAAAGTGATCGTACCGGACTTCAAGGCCCGTGAAGCGGCTGATGTACTCTGCCGAGACGCCCCACCCCTCGCGGAGCTCCTCCGGCGTAAGGCCCCACTTTTCCGCGTCCTCTCGAAAGAGCTTTTCGATGGGTTCGGTGACGAGGACCACGCCGCGCTCGGTCACAAACACCTTAAACTCGTCGTCCAACATCTCGGTATGCTGTTGAAAGTTGTTCACAAAGTTTTGAAAGACGGCCTCGATGTCGCCATGCAGCCGTTCCCAACCTGTTTGCCGCTCCATGAAGAAACGGACGAAGTCTCCCGGGCTCCTTCCGATGCTCTTGGCATATCCCATGGCCGCGATGATGGTGTTGAACAGGTAGGTGGGTTTTTGCTGCGCAAGTTGTCTGATCGATCGCCTTTGAATCTCGAACAAGCTCGCCATCCCCCGCACGACAAGGAGCTCAGCGCTCTGATTTTTGCATCGCCACGTCAAACGTTGCCCCGGGGCGAGCCAAACTCGGAGTTCAACCGGACGAAGATCGCCTGAAACTTGTCGATCAGGGTCCGGCATACGTCAGCGAGCTGGTCCCACCACGGTTCTTCGACCATCATCGGCGCGGACGTGTTCACCTCAAAGCGCAAGCACTCGAGTTTGGCTTCGGAAGAGGTCATCGACACCTCGGCGACCACACCGCCATCGTCGCCGAAAAACATCACGGCCGTCTCTTGGATCTCTTGAGCCACATCGCGCACGGCATCGGTCGATATCGAAAGCACGCCGAAGTGCAAGTGAAACGCAATGTGCATCATGACCTCGGCCGAAGGGTCGGATGCGTCGACTTCGGCCGCTCGGCGGTCGCCTTCCTTATGAAACTCAAAGAGAGCCTGATTCGCTGCGGACCACTCAAAGCTGATCTTCCCCCAAACTTCAGCAGGCTCGGGATCAGCGTGAACGAAAATCTCACACCCGCGCGAACTACTGCCTAAAAAAACTGCCTCGTCGATCGATGTTTCGAGATCCTGAGACGTAATCGCGTCGACGATCGAATCGCGAAACCCGTTGTAGTCAAGTACGTGCACGCAAATTGGCCCTCATTTCCGGATTCTAGAGTTGGCTCTCTCCTCAAGTTCCCTTCGAAAAACGGTACTCCTTCCGACCGCCGCTCGCACTAGAAGCGTCTCTCCCGCTCCCGCTTTCCATTCGCATCGACATCAGTCAAACGGGGCAAACAACCTGGACGAATCGGCCACTAGAGCCGTCTCGCCGTCACGTACGCCTCTTCTGCTTGAACCAACCCGCGCCCTTGAGCGGACCTTGGCCAACAGTCGAGTCGTTTGGCCGTGAGCAAGATGGCTGTACTTGCCGAGCGGGCAAACGGCGCCGTCTTCCAAAGCAACGCGGTGGCGCCGGCTACGTGAGGGGCGGCCATCGACGTGCCGGACAAGGTGCGGTAGGCGCCGCCAATCCACGTCGACCGTATTCCGACGCCAGGCGCCGTGATATCGACACCTTGACCCCTACTCGAAAACTCTGCTATTTTGTCGGCCCTGTCGCTCGCCGCGACACCCATGACGCCCTTATACCTTGCCGGAAATCCGACCGTGCCAAGTTCGGGACCGGTGTTCCCCGCGGCAGCCACGATCAGGGCCCCGCTTTGGCGCAAGGCATTGATCGCCCGCTCGAGAAGGGGATGGTCGTATGGGGACCCGAGGCTCAAGTTTACGATGTCGGCGCCGCACCCTTTCGTCCAATCGAGTCCGTCGATCAGATCGGAGAGACTGCCTCCCCCTCTTGCATCGAGCACGCGCACCGCGAAGAGTTCCGCCTTCGGAGCGACGCCGTAGACGCCCCCCGGCGCGCCGATCGCCGCAACGATGCCCGCCACGTGCGTTCCGTGGCCGTTCTCGTCTTCGTAGCTCGACCCGACGGCGCTGTACCCGCCGATGACGCGGCCCTTTAGGTCCGGGTGGTTCGACTCGATGCCGGTGTCGACCACGGCGATCTTCACGCCTTCGCCCTGAGACCTTGCCCACACCTCGGGGGCACGAATGCGGCGAACGCCCCACGGCACCTCCGCCGCTTCGCGCTCTAAAATATCGCGCGTGTATGGAATCTCCCTTGCCCAGGTGACGCCTGTGCCTTTCGCGGGGTAGGCAAAGATCGGCATGTCGTCGGCAACCGCCTCTACGTCGGATCGGCGGGAGAGCGCTTCGAGCGCCTCCTTGGTCAGGTTGTCGACGGCCACGGCATGAACGAGGGGCAGGCGCTTGATGATTCGCCCACCTAATATGGAGATCGCTAAACAACACGGACGATCGCTGACGTGCCGCCGGAGGACGATGATTTTGCGACTGAATATTGGACTCACCCCATGTCGGTCCCGATAGGCCCGTTCTTTGGGGCATTGTACGGGACCGCGCTCCTAGGGGTGAGAGCTCGGCGCGGTCGACCCTTGCGCTTTTTTGGCCGCCGCCCTGGCGAGCTCGTCGCAACGGTTGTTGAGCTCGTCATCGGCATGGCCCTTCACCTTGACCCACTCGACTTCGTGCCGCTCGGCCAAGCGAATCAAGCGCTCCCAAAGGTCGCGGTTTTCGACGTCCGTCTTTGCGCGGGTCTTCCATCCTGTCTGCTGCCAGCGGTCCACCCAGCCTTGGCGAAAGGCGTTGACAAGGTAGGCGCTATCGCTGTGGATCCTCACACGACACGGCCTCTTCAGCGCTTCGAGCGCATGGATGGCTGCCATGATCTCCATCCGTTGGTTGGTGCTTTGCGCCTCTCCACCGGAGAGTTCCTTGGTATGCGCGCCGTACATGAGAATCGCCGCCCACCCTCCGGGTCCTGGATTTCCCAGACAAGCGCCGTCGGTGTACACATCGACCGCAGAAAGATTGGAAGATCGCGCGGGCACGTCAGACGTCACCTCGAATCAGCGCCGTCGCCAGCTCTCGGTACGCCTCTGCGCCCGGCACGCGATTTGCGTACGAGATGATCGACTCTCCCGCCGCCGCGGACTCGGCAAATCGGATGCTGCGGTAGACGACAAAGTCAAGGACGGGGATCTTTGGTTCGAAAGTTTTTTTCAGTTCGTCGAGCGTCTCTTGGGCGTGGCGCGTCCTTTTGTCAAACATCGTCGGCAAAATGCCGATGATCTTTAATCTGCTGTTTGCCTGCGCTTTGACCTTGTTCACAAACTTGACCAGGCCTTTTACGGCCCGCATCGCCAGGTATTCGCAAGCTACGGGAATCAGCACGGCATCGGCCACTGCCATGGCGTTGAGCGTGAGGAGTCCCAAGGATGGCTGACAATCGATCAAGACGGTATCGTAGTCGTCGCGAATAGGGGCAAGGACGGAGGCGAGCCGGCGCTCACGGGCAAAGGCGTTCACCAGTTCCAGCTCCGCGAGGGACAGGTCGATGTTGGCGGGGATGAGATCCGCGCCAAAGCTCGCCTTCTGCAGCAGGCCGTCCGCAGGATGATCGCGGATGAGACCGTCGTAGATCGTATGCTCGGTGGCGTCGGGCTCAAATCCGCTTGCCAACGTAAGGCCGCCCTGGGGATCGAGGTCGACGACGAGCACCTTTTTGCCCTGTTCGACGAGGGACGCCGCCACGTTCACCGTCGTCGTGGTCTTACCGACGCCCCCTTTTTGACTTGAAATCGCGATGCACTCGTACATGTCCGAACCACCTTTGGTCAATCGGTCGACAACGCCGACAACTTGGCAAGCAGCGCGCCTTTCGTGTTTTGATCCGGATGCTCCAGGACGTATTCGTAGAGCTGGTCGAGCATGCGGCCGACGACCGGTCCGGGTCCAACGCCGAGCGCCTCCATAATGTCCCGGCCGTTCACGGCGAGATCGCTCTTTGAAAAGGCCTCGCCTTGGCTCACGATCTCTTCGAGCGCCCGCTCGATCGCATCGAGGTGCGGTACATTCCCTTCCCATCCGCTCGCGGCCGCGTCCGCCCGCCCGAGTGCGATGAGGTCGCGAACCCAAGCTTCCCCGTGCTTTGCGACCCACCGGCGCAAACCCTTCTTTGTCAATTGCGCATCGAGGGCCATATGCATCTCGATCAGCGATCCGATGCGATCGATCGCCGATTTTGACAGCTTCAGCCTTTTGCCGACGGCGCGGGCGGCTCTTGCGCCGGCCTCGGCGTGTCCGTAAAACGTCACGCGCCCAGACTCCTCGACCGATCGTGTCTCGAGTTTGCCGACATCGTGCAAAAGTCCGGCAAGCCGCAACTCGGCGTCCGGCGGACACGATGCCGCCGTCAAAATCAAATGGTCAAGGAGCGTCGGCGCCCCTCGCTTGTGCTGCGCGAGGCGACCCGCGCCTTTGAGCTCCGGAAACACTTCGTAAAAGAGGCCGAGTTCGACCATGATCCACAGTGCTTCAGCGCAATGTGGCGCCTCGAGGATCTTTAGGAGCTCATCCCGGACCCGCTCGGCGCTCAAGCGGCGCACACCGGTTGCCTCCACCTCGATGGCGCGCCACGTCTCTTGATCGATTTCAAATCCGAATTGAGCGGCGAACCGGACGGCGCGCAGCGTTCGCAGCGCATCCTCGCGCAACCGCTCGTTTGGATCTCCTACGGCTCGAATGATCCCGTCTTCGATGTCCGTTCGCCCGTTGTACGGATCGACGATCTCGCCCGTAAACGGGTTCCACGCCACGGCGTTGATCGTGAAATCTCGGCGAGCAAGATCCGCGTATATCGATGTTCCAAACCGCACCTCCTGCGGCCGTCTGCCGTCGACGTACCCGCTCTCGCTGCGATAGGTCGTCACATGGACCTCCATTGCGGCGTCGAACGGGTCCACGACGAGCACGGCGCCGAAGCGAGCGCCCACCATGATCACCTTGTCAAACAGGCGCGCCACCTCGTGGGGCTCGGCGTCGGTCGCGGCATCAAAGTCGTTCGGCGCGCGCCCCATCGAGAGGTCGCGCACGCATCCGCCGACGAGGTAGGCCTCAAATCCTGCCTCTGCCAGTGTCCGAAGCACGCCGAGCACAAATGAGGGAACCATTTCTCGCTTCATCCTGCGCCCACCTCGATGCGGACGGCGGCGCCCGTCTCCAGGAAAACGATGTACGGCTCGATCGGCACTGCATCGTCCAGCCAGCGCGACGCAAACGCATGATAAAGGCGGATCTGTCCTGCATAGCGTTTGGCCGCTTCTCGTTCCTCACCGGGGCGAACGCGGTCCGTCTTATAGTCGACGAGCAGCGCTCCTTTATCGTCCACCGCGAGGCAGTCAATCGTCCCTTGTACGATCGGGCAGTAGCCATTGACCAAGTGCCCGTGTTCGGCGACGTGCCACGGCGCGTCGATTGCCTCCTCGACAATGGCGCTGCTTTCGAGCCTCATGGTAAACGAAAGCTCTCGCCAAAGCCTCGGTGCACGAATGATGCGGCTTCCGATGTCGGTATGAAAGAAAGCGGCGATGCGCCGGGGGTCGATCGCTCCGCCCTGCTTGGGCGTGAGCAGGCCGCGATCGACCAGCGCCGTGACGGCTTGCCGCACACGATCCCCGTCGGCAAGGTCGCTCGGAGCGATCCGAGAAAGCGCAAGGTGGATGGCCGTGCCGCGCTCGCCCGCAGTGAGCCGGCCTTCACCTTCGAGCGTCATCGGCGCGCCCATCCCAGCAAACTCCGTTTCCCACGTCGCGCTCTCATCGGGCTCAACGAGCCTTGCGATCTCCGTCACTGTCACCTTGGCGGGGAGCTTGGTGAGGGATGCGTACGGGTAAGTCCAGCCGTGCAAGCGCTCGAGTTCGGCCCAAATCTCGGACACATCGTCGACCTCTGGGCGCTGCGACGTGCCTTCCTCAGGTCCGACCGCGGCAGCGCTTTCCACCAACGCGTCGGCTGCCAAGGCCCGCTCCTCCTCAACCTCTTCGCCCGACCAAATCCGCACCGAAAATTCGACGTCGCACTCCCGGACATCCCGATCGACCGGTTTGTAGTAATCGCTGCCCAAGTCACCCGCCCCAAGCGCCCGGATCGGCTCTCCACCCCGGTGCCTGGCAGCGGCGCGCCCGATCCAATCGAGGTGGGAGCGCGCAGCCAACACCTCCCCCGGCGAAAGGCGCCACCCTTCTTGAAACGCCGATTCGGACCACCGGGCGCAACGGCTCTCAAGATCGCGGGCGCTACCGACGAGGATCAGGCGCTCTTTGGGGCGGGTGAGCGCGACATAAAGGAGCCTGAGCTCTTCGGCGATCGCGTCCCTTGCGATTTGCGCCGCGGCCGCGCGGTGCGCGAGGCTCGGGTAGCGAACGTGGGCGTCGCGATCGACAACGCTCGGCGCGATGCCAAGGTCCCGGTGAAAGATGATCGGTCGCCTCGTCTCGTCGACGTTCCACTGCCTGTCGAGATCCGCAACGATCACGACGGGAAACTCCAGGCCTTTACTTTGGTGAACGCTGATCAGTTGAACGACGTTCTCCCCTTCGCCGAGCGCCGGAGGGGGAGCGATCTCCTCCCCTGCCTCTTCGAGGCCGTCCACATAGGCCAAAAAGCGGTCGAGCCCGTGTGAACGGAAGCGGTCGAACTGCCGTGCGCGTTGATAAAGTCCCCAAAGGTTGGCCTCCCGTTGCCTCCCCCGCGGCAGCGCAGCCACGAAGTGGATGTACCCCGTCTCGTGGTAAAGCTGCCAGAGTAGCTGCGAGAGGGCGATCCTGCGGGCATCGGTGCGCCAGCCGTCAATCCGCTCGAAAAAGGATGCGAGTCGACGCCCAAGCTCCGAATCTTCGGTCGCCGACATCGCCGCGGCATCAAAGAAGGAAGCCTGGCGGTCCATGGATCGAATGCGAGCGAGATCGCGGCTGTCAAAGCCTCCGATCGGACTGCGAAGCACGGCGGCGAGCGGGATGTCCTGTCTTGGATTGTCCAGCACTCGCAGAAGGCTCAACACCGTCTCGACCTCGACCGCGGAAAAAAAGCCGGAACCGGCGCGGGCGTAGACGGGCACGCCCATCCCCTCCAGCACATCGGTAAACCGGGCCGCCCGTCCCCGAGGCGAGCGCATGAGGATCGCGATGTCTCGATACGTGTACCGTGGCGTTTCATCGCCCTCGCGAGCTCCATGGACGAGGTCTTGTATGATGCGACCGACTACGGCCGCCTCCCGTTCGACCGCAGGAAGGCCTGGATGATCGACGTCGTCCGGGTCGAGTCGTTCAATGAGGTGAATGTCGACCCTTGGCGGGCCTTCGATCGACGCGAAGCGGCCTCGAGCGTGCAAATAGGCGTCCGGACCGTACTCGATCCCGCCGACCTGTGCTTGCATCACCTGTCGAAAGACGTAGTTGACGAAGTCGACGATCTTCGGGTGACTTCGAAAGTTGGCCTGCAGGTCGATCCGCCGCGTGTTCGGATCACGGGGGTCGGCAAAGTCCGCGTGCTTTGCTTGAAAAATGCTGGGATCCGCCAGGCGAAACCGGTAGATGCTCTGCTTGACGTCCCCTACGAGGAATCGGTTGCGCTCGCCGTCCCTGTCTTTGCTGACGAGACTGAGCAACAGGTCTTGAACTGGGTTGATGTCCTGATACTCGTCGACCATCACTTCGTCGAAGGCCTCGCGATACTCGCGCGCCACACGCTCGTCATCGCGCGCCAAGATTGCGAGCGCCATGCGTTCGAGGTCGGAGAAGTCGACGGCGCCGATCTTATGCTTTGCCGCGGCATAGCGGCGCCCAAACTCCAAGACCAGTGCGCACAGGGACGTGACGATGGGCCTCATGCGGTCGACGTCGCTCGCGTACTCCGTTTCCGTACGGCAAAACGCGCCGCCCGACCAAGCCCGGACCGAAATTTTGGCCCGATCCCAAAGCTCCTTGGCCCGCTCGATGAGGAGGGGATCAGCGTCCTTAGCGCTTTTTAGCCTTTGCCATTCGACCCCTTGGAGTTTTGCGACGGACGCGTCCCAATCCTCGGCCTCCAGGGCATTGAGGACCTCGTCCAGTGCGTCGGCGGCGGCCCTAAACGACGGCTCGTAGGTCGATGGACCGCTAGGCCGCGCGCAGATCGCAATCGCCTCGAGCAAGGTCGCCTTCGCTTGGCCGATATCGGCGATGGCCGCTTGGCAAAGCGCCGATTTCCATTTGGAAAAAGTCGCTCCGCCGTCCTCCCAGTTCCAAGCCGCCTCCACGGACTTCAGCCACGCCTCGCCGTCAGGGAGGCTCGTGATGTACTCGTAGAGTTCTCCGACGATCCTCCGCAGGTCGCGGTCGTCCCGGCTCCCCCCGTAGTGCAGCAATAGGTCATCGAGCCCTGGGACGGCCTTTCCAAACTCACCGCCGTGCGCCTCCTCGAAAAGCTCGTCCATCGCTTCGTCGAAAAGGAGGCTCGCCTCTTCTTGATCCATCACGCGAAAACTCGGATCGAGGCCGATCAGGTAAAAGTGGCGCCGGAGGACTCTGAGGCAAAACCCGTGCAATGTCGAAATCGTCGCTCGCCCAATGATCGCGAGCTGGCGAACCGCCTCCTTGGATCCTTCTTGTTGCGCGGCTTTGAGCAGTGCGGCCCGAATCCGCTCCTTCATCTCGGCGGCGGCGCTTTCGGTGAACGTGACGACGAGCAGCCGGTCGACGCTCACGGGCGCCTTGGGGTCCAGAATCCTGCGAATCAGCCGCTCGACCAGGACGGACGTCTTGCCGGAACCCGCGGCGGCAGAGACGAGCACGTCCGTTCCCCTCGCTTCGATGGCGGCCTCCTGCTCTTTGGTCCAACGCACCGCCGACTCAGCCGACACGAACATCCCCTCCTTCATGCTCGATGCGCTCCCAAACCTCTTCGTCTCGAAGCGGCCTCAGTCGGCGAAGCGACGGCGCCGACCCGTCGATCTGGCATACGGCCTTGTACGCGCAAAACGTACATGCCCGTTCATTCCCGTGCTCGATGGGAGCGATCGAGGTATCGCCCGAGGCCACCGTCTCGACGAGACTACCCGCCTTGGAGGCGACGTAATCCAGCAGCCGATGAAACGCGTCCGGAGGGGCGGCCTTTGAGGTTGCGCCGAGCGTGCCGTCTCGTTTGAAAAAGATCGGCAGGAACGGCGACGAACCGGATGAGACGGCGTCCATGAGGCGGGGCGCCTCGCCGTCGTCCACAATCAGCCCGTGTGGCTTTAGGAGTTTGCGCCAATCGTCGCTGCCGTCCTCGGGGCGATCGACCGACGCGACCGGATCGACGACGGGCACATAGAGGCAGCCGCCCGCCTTCCAGCCGCGCCCTCCTGATACGACCACGGCAAGGTAGATGCAAAGCTGTAGGTCCAGGCCGTAGTACACTTCAGACAGACGCATCGGATTCGCGCTCGACTTGTAATCCACCACGCGCACGTACGTGCCCGTCTCCCCTCTCGCTTCGTCGATCCTGTCGATCCGCCCCCGCACCACGCCGACGTAGCGCCCCTCGCCGACAATTAGCGGTGGGAGCGCCGCTCCCGGACCAAATGAGACTTCGAGTGCGACGGGCCTGAACGCGCCGACGCGCGCGCCGTCCACAAACGTGCGCACGACCGCCTCCAAGGCTCGAAGCAGCCGCTTGCTCGTATAATCCGCCGCCGCGCTCCGGCGTATCACGGCGTATTCACCTAAGGAGCGGACCGATTCAAAGGACGCCCTCACCAGTGCGTCGCTCTCGTCGTAGGTCCAGTCCGCCCAGTCCTTTCCGCCTTCGATGATCCGAGCTACGACTTCACGGAGCACTGCGTGGCTCAACGTGCCGAGCAATGCCGCGTCAAGTTTGGGCGCGTTCCTCTCGCGCAATACGAGACCGTACCCCGCAAAAAACTTGAAAGGACACGAGGCGGCATCTTCGAGCCCCGACGGAGAGAGGACCAGTCGACCTTCGGAATCAAAATTGTAAATGGATGCGACAAGATCGGGCGAAATCCGCTCGCTTCGGTTTTGGTAGGTCAGCCCCGCGAGTGGATCGATCGAACCAGGCGACAAAACCCCTTGGACGTCTTGGTCCGCGCCCTCGAGTCGCTCCCGGGCAAAGCGAAGTGCGGCCTCAAGGCGCCTTTCGGCGCCCTTGTAGATCGGGTCGCCGTCTAGCCCCGCTCGAAACCCTCTGGCAAGCCAGCCCCACAGCGCGCCGGGCCTCTCAGGCAGCTCCCACGGGGAATGACGCGCCGGCAACGCCTCGGGGCGCAGGCACGAAAACGCGGACAAGAGCCACGAAATGACGGGAGACGGCCTCAAAGGTTTTCCCGTCTCGTCCGACCGGCTGTAGATGAGGTCGAGGCGCTCTGAGGCCCGCGTCAGCGCGATGTAGATCAGGTACCGCTCGTGAAAAAGCCGCTCCTTGCTTTCGGGGCCAAGCGGCATGCCGATCAATCGGAGGCGCTCACGATCGGCGTCGGAGAGGATTGGGTCTTCGGCGGGTTCCAATGGAAAGACGCCCTCGTTCCACCCAAGGAGGATCACACATTTCAACTCGGGCTGGCGGGAGCGATCGATCGCACCAACGAGCACTTCGTCGACGTGCGCCGGCACCCTCCCGAGCCGCAGTCGCTTCAAACCCACTTCGCACGCCGCGACGAATTCAGGCGTCGAGATTCGGGTATCGCCCATGACGGCCACGATCTCATCGATCAGCCCGCACAGGCCCTCCCAAACCTGGCGGTGGTCCCCCGCTTCGGTTCTCCGCCCCTCTTGCTCGGCCTTATCCGCCCACTCCTCGAGCTTTTCCGGCACGCCCACATCAGTCAAGAGATCGTAAAGCGCCCGGGCGAGCAGGTCGGCAGGGGCCGTTTCGGGCGCCTGATCGACTTCCACCGGCTGATGATTCTCCGTCTTTGTAGCTTCGCATGCGGCGCGCACGGCATTCAAAAAGCGTTGCAGCGGATCGACCGCCGCCTTCCGTACGCCGTCCAGGTCGCCCCAAAGGCCTGCATCAAACCACTCTTTCTCGGTAGCGCCGAGCTCGATGGCTCGGTTTTCGATCCGGTCCGCCTCATCCCGAGACAGCGGCGACAGATCAGTCTTGAGCCACCGGATGATCGACGGGGTCTCGATGCCGTGGGCGAGCATATCGAGCGCCGCTTCGACGAACATGACGAGCGGGTGGTGCACCGCCGAGCCTTTCTGATCGATGAAATAGGGAATGCCCCACGCTTGAAATACGTTCTCCACGAACGATTGATAGGCGTCGAGGGTGCGAACGACGAGAGCGATGTCCGAGTAGCGATACCCATGATCGCGCACGAGACGGACGATTCTCCGTGCGGCGGCCTCCACCTCGCCCACCCGATCGGGCGCCTCGAGCACGGAACATGCAAGGCTCTCCCCCTCTTTGGACCCGTCTCTCCCCTCGTCGGCGCCGGCGTCCGCATCACCCACAGGGTACAATCCGCCCTCTGACCCCCGCAGCGCCTTTTCGATGCGACCAAGGAGCGGCGCAGGGGCAAACCTCGGCTCGACCTGTCCGTCCTTGCCAATGCGAACAGGCGGTTCGATCGCGACCCCGGCTTCGTCCGCCAGGTCCCGCAGGGCCACGAGCGTCTCGCGGGTGGGATGAAACAACCCGCCTTGCGAACCCTCGTCCCACGCCGACACCGATGAAGGCAACTCGGCAGGATCGAGGCAAAGGGCGATCGTGACTTGTTTCGCTTTCTTGAGCAAGACTTCTAAAAGTGCGTACTCCTGCGGCGTAAAGCCTGCAAATCCGTCGATCCAAACGCGGGCGTTCGCCGCGAAGCCCGTATCTTCGATTGCCTGCGCCGCGAGCGTGAGCGCGTCGTCCCCATCGTGAAATCGGCCCGAAATCAGCTCCTCGTACTGAGCGTAGATGCGCTCGAGGTCGGCAAGCTTTTTCTTCAAATGGACGGGCGCGTCCCCTTCGACCTCGGAGAGCCGCGCTTGCACACTCCTGAGCGATCCCACGTCGTGGCGATACGCCTTAAACTCCTTGAGCGTCATCGCGACGCGTTCGACAAACCCGTCCGTCTCGGCCGAGCGCCGATACACCGAGAGGTTGTCGCGCTCGCGCCTTACCGCAACTTGCAGCGCGAGCAACCTTCCGAGCTCACCGACGAACGGGCGGCTAAAGGGGCCTTCGCGCTCCAAAGCAAAGTAGGCGAGACGCTTGAAACTTACTACCCTCGCCCGCGAGACGGCGCCGACCCGTTCGTCGTGCTCCAGGAGGGCCCGCTCCGTCTGGAATGTCGCCTGTTCAGGGACGAGGAAGTAAAGAGGCTCGTCGCTGCGAGGATTTTCTCGCAAAGCAGCGACAATCTCATCGAGACACTGATACGTCTTTCCCGAGCCGGCAGGTCCAAGAAGAAAGCGAAGGCTCACGGCCCCTCTCCTTCCACAGTTGCCCGAATCGCCTCGCCCCAGGAGACGAGCTCTTCCCGGTGCGTGAATATGAGCACTTGACGCTCCGTCGCCAGGCGCTCGATGCTCGCGCGCATTTTGGCGAGGCGGGTCGAATCGAAATTTACGAAGGGATCGTCGAATATGAACGGCAGCGTCCGACCACCCGACATCAGGTCGGCAATTGCAAGTCGCAGCGATATGTAAAGCAAGTCCTGAGTTCCGAGGCTGAGCTGGGAAACGTCGGCGACGACGCCGTCCGGATCGATCACCCCGACTTCGAGGGTGCGAGAGAGCGTGATCCGCCGTCCGGGCGTCCCGGATAAAGCGGCGAACCTCGTGCTGGAAGCCGTGGTCAGCCTGCCCACATGGTCGCTGTAGTACGCTTCCGCCGCCGCCTTGAGGTTCGTGTAGGCGCACGCGAGCGCGTCCGCTTCCGCCTTGAGTCGTTGCCGCTCTTTGCGCAGCGCGCCGAGTCGCTCCTCAGCTTGGGCGACGTTGATCGGCCGCGCGCCTTCGAGCTGCGCCTTCCGCCTGCCAAGGTCGAGCGCTTCCGAGCGGAGCGCTTCCATCCGGCGCTCCACGTCGACCATTTCGTCTCTCAATGCCTCAGCTCTGCTCTGGACCTCCGTGAGGTCTGCATCGGGATGGCTGGGAAGTGTCGGGTCTTGGCCCGCGATCTCCTCGAGCTGGCCAATCGTGTGTTGAAGGCGGGCCTCAGCCATCGCAAGCCGCTGACCAAGCTCCGCCGCGCTGCGGCAACCCCACGCGGCCAAGGTCGACGTCAGCGTCGCCATCTCATTCTCCGCCTGCCGCTTCAGCCCTTCCCATGCTCGATGACGGGCACGGGCGCGATCGGCGTCCCCCCCGCTTGCTGCCAATGCTTTCGCCAATGGGCCGGGTATGCGCTCGCGCAACGTGGCCAAATCGCTATCGCCAAAATCGCTTGGCGCCGCGTCATCCGTCTCCGGACGCTCGGAAAACATCCGATCGAGCGCAGCGAGCGCCTCCTCGGCGGCCCGCCTGTATCTTGGGACCTCGGCGCGCTCGATGGCTTCCAAGCGAAGTTCGAGCGCGAGGATCTCCCGCTTTAGGCCGTCGTACTTGGCCGCACGGGCTTCGATCTCACGCCAAAAGGCCTCATCGAGCAAGTCCATGGTCGAAACTGTATCTGCGAGATCCTTGCCCTGCAAATGGCGGATGAGGTCGGGAGCGCCCCCCGCCACCGCTCGTACGGATCGGGAAAATGTACGCCACGGTTCGTTCATCGTTGTCGGATCGCTCGACGACGCCCTCCGGAAGAGCTCCAAGTACGGGTCTTCCGCTTCACACGAGTCCCAGTCGAATCCGTCGACGCCGGGAACGTTCCATGCCGATAGGCGCGACGCCGCGGCAGCTACGGTGCGGCGCTCGTCTTCCAAGAGCGCTCGCCACGCTTGATACGCCCGGTCCACTGCCCCGGGAGCCACGGCGCTCATCCTTTCGTCGAACGCCTCGAGGCGCATGCGACATGCGCTTACCTTGTCCTTTGCCGCGCTCAGCCGCAGGGCGTCCCGCTCCTCTTGCCTTGCGATCATATCCAGAGCCCCACGGTAGGCAATCAGGTCGCTTCGCACGTCAGCGATGCGCCCCTGATCCACCCAGCCGAGATCGGCAAGCTGCCGCTCCCGCTCTTGTAAGGCGGCGAGCGCGCGCTTTGATTCCAGAAAGCCGCGGACTTGTCCTGAGAAAGGAGGAATGCGACCGCCAATGGCCGCCAAAACCGCAAGCAGAGCCGCCAGAGCGATGCCGCCGCCTGGCACGTCAACCGATGTGAAGCGATCGATCGCCGCAATGCAGAGCGCTACAGCCAACGCAACAAGCCTGGCCGCGACGAGCTTGCGATAGGTGACTTGAAACCGAGCAAGCTCCTTTTCGAGTCGCCGGCGTTCGCCTTCTGCGGCTAGGCGCTCCTCAACGAGCGGCAACGCATCTTCCCGACCTAAGACGTGCGCGTAGCGCCGTTCGAGCGTACGGCGCTCGACGACGGCGCTTTCCACACTCGCCTCCAACTCCCGGACAACCGCTTCGGCGGCCTCGAGCTCCCGGAGGAGATCGGCGCGGCGCTCCGGATAGTCGGCCACTTCCGCAAGTAGCGAAGGCGCTGCCTCTTCAAAGACCCCGTACCGCTCGCGGCGCTCCGCACGGAGTTTCCGGGCCCGCACTCCGGCCGCGACAAACGCGGCCCACTCCTCGCTCGCCTTGAGGAACGCGGACCTAAACGTGCGCACCCAGGAGGTAGCCTCCGCGCCCTCGAGCGGCCAGTCCACGGCGCGCTTCATCGCCGCCGCGATGCGATCGCGCTCTGCCGATACGTTGGACTGCTCCCTTTGGAGCCGCTCGAGCCCCTCTATTGCTCGCTCGAGGTCGTTCAGTTTGATGAGAGCCTCGCCAATCGACTCCCCCACACCATCAAACTCAGGAAACTCCATTGTGAGGCGGTTTCTCACCGATTCGAGCGCATCTTCGGCCCGGCGAACGCTGTGTGCGCCTTTCACAAGCTGGGCCACTTCGTCCCGGCGTTCCCGAGCCCGCTTCGCGGTCTCGAGCCACCTTGCTGCAATCGCCGATTGCGCCTCGAGACGCGATTTCCTTTTCGCAAGATCCGCTAGGGCTAAATCGCACTCCGCCAATCGTTCGGACACAGTCCTTAGGGCGTCGACGCTCTCGCGGCTCTCTGCGACCTCTCGTTCCAACGCGGCGATCTCGGCTTCCAGTTCCTCGATCGCGCCGTCCTTTCGCCCGTCTCGCGCCGTCACTCCGAGCGCTCCGGTATGGCGCGTGAGGCGCCTGAGCTCGGCGGCAAGTGCGTCGAGCGCTCCAATCTGTCCACTGCCACGCTCTCCGGATAAGAGGCTCTGAACGTCTGCGTCCAACTGATGCTGCAGCGGCAAAGGCTGAACGACACAAAAAGTCGCTTCAAAGAGCGGGCGGGACGTGTGTCCAAAGATTTCGTGGAGCCACGCCTCGTACTGCGGGTTGGGGCGGCGAGCGTTAGGGTTGTGCTCGCCGACGGCTATGGAGCGCCAAGCGCCTTCCTCCTCGAGAAAGAGCGCGATCCGGTGGTTGTCGAAGTTGCGCACGAGGCGAAATCGCTCGGCGTTTACGTAAAGCTCCAGCTCTCCGTCGAAACGACTCGGATCGTGCCAGTTCCTGAAGCGGCCAATCCCAAATGCGGTAGGGTCGGAGCTGTGCGGCAAACCGAATAGGACCGCCGTCAGCGCGTGGACCAAGGTCGACTTCCCACGCTCGTTGGGCAAGGCCAAGACCCCAAGACCCTTGGGAAAGGTTGCCGTAACCGCACCTCGGTACGGACCAAACCCACGCACACGCAGGCGCTCAAAGACGACCGTTCCGCTTTGGCGCATCATTCCGCCCGCTCCCGGCCAAGCGCTGATAGCCCGAGCGTCAACGCGCGCCGCAAAATGGCCGCGTCTCGCCCTTCGGCGCGGTCCAACTGCTCGAGCATCCTGGCCGCAAACACCCCTCGCAGCGTCGGTTCCGCTGCGATCGCGTCAAGGCGAAAGGCCGCGGCGTCCGTCCCGTCAACGACGGCTGCGAAGTAGCAAATGTCAGAGAGGCAACGGTGGATTCGTTCTACATCGATCGGGTATGTCGGAGCGCCTGTTAGGCGAAGCCGAGCGATGTCACCGCGTGAAACGAGGCGAGGAAGAAAATCGACGAGGGATTCGAGGTTTTCAAACGCTCCGGCATCCTCCTCGACGTCGACGACCCGCCTTGCTCCCGCGTCCACGTGTTCGATGCGGGTTTCAAACTCCGTCAACGTCGCCAAAGTGTAACTGCCGGTTCCAGGATCGTCAAAGGACTTTCCCTCGATCATGCCCGCGTAAGCGACCGGAAACCGCCCACCGGTCGAAAAGCGCTTGTGTATATGCCCGAGCGCGCCGTAGTGATACCCGGCGCCCACGATCGCCTTTTGGTCGATCGGCAGGCTGCGATCATTCGTTTTCCAATCGAGGGAGCCGTGCAGCGCAACGATGTGAAACCCGGATTCATCGCCTTTGGGAAACCTCGCGATCGGCTCTGACGTCCGAGTAATCCCCGCCGTGTATGCAAGGGAATCGACGTGGAGATCGCCGCCGGGCGTGCGGATCGTGACCGCGCGGGCAAGGTGCGGCGAGGTGACGAGCGTGCCGGGCCACTTCGCCGCGTAAGTGCGGTAGACCGAGTCGTGGTAACTGATCTCATCGTGATTTCCGGGAACCGTAACGAGCCCGACGCCGTGTTGCACAAGGCGCGCGAGCTCCGCCAGCGCGTCCTGGACCAGACCGTCCGGCGGCCGATGCGTTTCAAAGAGGTCCCCCACGATGAGCACGACATCGATCCGATTTTCCAGGGCCCACGTTACCGCTCGGCCCAGTCGTTTGTCCCGTTCGAGGCGGCGTTCGGATGCGATCTCTTCCCAAGGGGGCTCCCATCCGAGGTGAAGGTCGGCGAGGTGAAGGATGCGAATCACTAGGAGCGGCCTCCCAAAGAGCATCATTCGCCCGGAAGGAGTCCCGGCCCTCCTTGTGGGAACTCTAATCGATATCGAGGTGAGCAGACAGCCGTGTCGGAGCGACCTTACCCGATCGAGATCGTCGAAGTCGAACCGCTTATCGTTCCCGACAACTCCTTTGAGGAGGCGTACGCCATCTACATCCGCCTTTCACATGAGCCGCCCCTCGAATGGGAGGACGCGTTTGAGCGTTTGATGGCTCAGGAAGTGAGGCAGCGCATCGTCAGTTTCGTCGGAGCCAAAATGCGCGTGGTGATCTCTAGAAGGGACAACCTCGAAATGGTGCTCCGCCAACTGGCGGCCTTGACGCGCAAGGCGAACGTAACCCTCGACTACACGGGCGATCTTTGATCGCTAGTTCATCGCTGCAGCCCATCCCGGGCGCACCCGCGAAAACGAGGCTGCCCCGGACGATCGGGACGGCCTCGTTTCAAACAGTCACTCAATATTAACCTTGATCCGCCCTGTCACCCCCTGGCGACCGGGAGCTTTTCGTTCACCCATGCGACCATGCCGCCGGAAAGGTTGAATGCACGATCAAAGCCGCGCTTGCGCAGATCGAGCGTGACGGAGGCGCTTCGCTCGCCGCTAAGGCAGATCACGATCGTCTCCTTGGACGGATCGAGCTCGTCGATGCGGCTTATGGTTTGACTCATGGGGATCAACGTAGAATCGGGAATCCGGAACATCTTGTACTCCTGCGGTTCCCGAACGTCGAGCCACTGGACGTCATCTGAGCCCAACAAATCCTTTACTTCGCTTACTTCCTTAGCCCAGCCCTTTGCAGCGACGACTTCCTTGGGCGGCCCGGCGAGTTCGTCCTCCTCCTCCTGCACGGCGTCGCGCGGCGGGAGTCCGCAAAACTCTTGGTAATCGATCAACTCGGTGATGATGGGGTTGTCGCTGCAGATCGGGCAGTTCGGGTCTTTTCGCCAACGGACCGAACGGTACTCGCCGTTTAGGGCATCGTACAGCACCATCTTACCGGTAAGCGGCTTGCCGACCCCGAGTATGATCTTGACGGCTTCGACGACCTGGAGCGTGCCCATGTGGCCCGCGAGGGCCCCGATGATGCCGGCCTCGGCGCAGTTGGGGACCATGCCCGGCGGCGGAGGCTCCGGGAACAAGCAGCGGTAGCAGCCTTGACCCGGCATAAACACCGTCGCTTGACCCTCAAATCTCAAGATGCTCGCATCGACGAGCGGTTTGCCAAGCAGAACGCAGGCATCGTTGACCAGATAGCGCGTGGGGAAGTTGTCACAGCCGTTGATCACGATGTCGTATTGAGAGATGATCTCAAAGGCGTTCGACGAATCGAGGAACGTTCTGTGTTCGACCACCCGCACATCCGGGTTCAGCGCCTCGAGATGCTCCTTGGCAGACTCGGTTTTGGGCCGATTGACATCCCTATCAAAGTGCAACACTTGTCGATGGAGGTTGCTCATATCGACGCGGTCCGCGTCGATAATGCCGATGGTGCCGACTCCGGCGGCAGCGAGGTAAATGCTCGAAGGCGAGCCCAACCCCCCCGCACCGATGATCAGCACTTTGGCGTCCAAGAGTTTTCGCTGACCCTCGACTCCGACTTCACCCAGGATCAACTGGCGGGAGTACCGGGAAAGCTGCTCTTGATTGAGGAGCGCTCCGTTTGCCGACGTTTTCGCTTCTGCATTTGCTTGAATGCTCAAGACTCTTGCACCGTCCCTTTATTTCGGATCGAACAAGCTCAAATTCACGACCGCTTCATATATAAATAGTACAAGCCGTCTTCTTCAATGACGCCCAAAACTTCTGCGAGGCCTCCGGTCTCCACCGCCACGCTCACGTTCTCCGTCGCGGCTTTTACGTCCGTCACCAAGAGTGCAACCTCACCCGCCTCGATCGAGCCGAGCGCCTCCATCGCCTTGAGGACGGGGCCGGGACAAGCCTCTCCCTCACAGTTCACCTCTTGCGCGACTTTGACTTGTTTGAGCTCAGCTTCCGTCATACATCTCGCCCCTTCTCATGCGTGCATCACTTGGAAATCAAATTTGGCCAACTAGAAACTTGATCGGAAAAGTAGACATTCCTCATGCATTCTCTATGCTAACGCTTATTGGTCCCTGGCGCAAGCAAAAACGACGCAATGTCCGTTCGTAATGTATACACGTATACTTCGCCCGTACGTTTGCCTCACCATGGCTTCTCTAGTAGAATTAAAAAAACCAACCTGCGAACTAGCAATGTCACCCTGTGACAACGCGGTCGCTCGTCTTCTTACACTTTCGACGAAATCGAGCGAGGCGACGATGAACAACACGGAGAGTAAAAAGCCTCAAGGCCGCGGCGTCAAGACGGTGCAGGCCGTCGAGAGAGCCCTGCGCATTTTGGAGGCCATGGGCGAATTGGGACGCCCTCAAAACCTCACCGAGCTCTCCGAGCACCTGAACATGAATCCCAGCACCCTTTACCGCCTCCTCCTCACCCTGTGCAGGAGCGGATTTGTGGTGTACGACCGGGGGCAGTACCGCTTGAGTTTCAACGCATACAGGATCGGTCAGGCTGCGCTCGAGGCGATCGATTTTCGCCGCGAAGGGCGCCCCATCATGATGGAGTTGGTCTCCCGTTGCGGAGAAACCGCAAACCTCGTCATGCTGCATGGACGCGACGCCATCTTTGTGGAGCAGGTGGAGTCAAGCCGCGTCCTCCGATCGATCGTTCCCGTGGGCAGTCGCATTCCGGCGCACACGTCGGGCGGGGGCAAAGCCCTCCTCGCCGAACTCCCCGAATCGGCAGCCGTTCGCCTATTCCAGGGATACGCGTTTGAGACCTATACCAAGAAGAGCGTTGCGAGCCTCGAAGAGCTCACCCGCGAACTTGCCGCGATCCGACGCCGTGGCTACGCAGTCGATGACGAGGAGTACGAAATCGGCGTGCGTTGCGTGGGCGCCGTCATTCGCGACCACCTGGGCAAAGCCGTAGCCGCCCTCACGATCACGGGACCCACGGCCAGGATGCCCGACCCGTTCATCCACTCTGAGCTCGCCCCGCTCGTGGTCGACTATGCTAAACGCATTTCGGCCCGACTGGGGCTTCAAGACCTCGCCTCTCCATTTCCGTAGCCGCCCCTAGAAAACGGATTGGATTCGGCAGTGGCGGCGATACGGGCCGCCCTTTTTCGACTATGAAGAATCGAAAGCGCCGCTTTCGTAGGCAAAATGCATTGCAGGAGGATGTGTACATGATCATTCGACAACGCCCCGACACGCTCTACGACCCGAGTAATGAAAAGGACGCATGCGGCGTCGGCTTCGTCGCCACCACGACGAACGACAAGCAAAACGTGCTCAAATATGCGCTCCAATCCCTGTGCCGCCTTGCGCACCGAGGAGCTGTCGGCTACGACAAGGGCACGGGCGATGGCGCCGGCGTGCTCACCCAAATACCGAGGGAACTCTTTGCCGACGAGTTGAAAAGGATCTCCGGTCAGACGGTCGCTCCGGAGCGCATCGGCGTCGGCGTCTTCTTCATGTCCAAGGATGAAGCTGCGCAAGAGGCCGCCATGCGTGAGGTCGAAGCCGTATTCAAGCAGGCGGACGTTCCCTTCCACTGTTGGAGAAAGGCGCCCGTCGACATATCCGTCATCGGGAGCTCGGCGGAGGAATGCCGCCCCGAAATCTTCCACGCGATCGTAAGCAGGCCGCCCGGCGACGATGAGATGGCGTTTGAGCGCCGACTTTACGCCTGCCGCCGCCTCATCGAGCGGAAGGCCGAGGAGCAAGAAGGATTAGAAGAGCTCTACGTCGCGTCCCTCTCCGGGAGGACGATCGTCTACAAGGGGCTCCTCCTCGCGGATCAGCTCCAACGTTTCTATAAGGATTTGGCCGACCCCCGCTACACGACGGCGCTTGCGGTGTTCCACCAGCGGTACAGCACCAACACCATGCCGACGTGGGAGCGGGCTCAGCCTTTCCGCCTCATCGCTCACAACGGCGAGATCAACACGATTCAAGGCAACGCGAATTGGATGAAAGCGCGTGAGGCGAGCCTCTCCTCCCCTCACCTGCCAGGCGATGCGCTCATTTCCGTAATCGACGAGTCGAGCAGCGACTCCGCGATGCTCGACAACGCCCTCGAGCTGCTTTACATGGCGGGCCGAGACCCCGTTCATGCGCTGATGATGCTGGTTCCCGAGGCTTGGGAAGGCATCGAGGAGATGAGCGCCGAGCAGAAGGCATTCTACCGCTTCCATAGCGCCCTCATGGAGCCATGGGACGGGCCCGCGGGAGTCGCCTTCAGTGACGGTCGCATCGTCGGCGCCTGCCTCGACCGAAACGGCCTGCGGCCGCTCCGGTACGCCGTAACCAAGGACGGCCTGGTCATCGCAAGTTCCGAAGCAGGCACAGTGTCCATTCCGGCAGATCGGATCGAGCGACTCGGCAAGCTCGGGCCGGGTCAGTTGATCGTCGTCGACGTTGCAGGCGGCCGGATTTTGTCCAATGAGGAGGCCAAGGAGAGCATCTGCTCGCGGCAACCTTACGGAGCCTGGCTCGACAGTGAAATGAAACCCTTCGCCGAAGTGGTCGCCGCGTCCGGGGTAAACGGTGAAGCCAAGCAGGTCGCGGACGAGGCGCTCGCCGACCCGCAAGGGCTCGTGAGGCAGCAAGCCGCATTCGGTTATACCTCCGAAGAGATCACGGTCGTCTTGCGCCCGATGATCGAAAATGCCAAGGAGCCAAATGGCTCGATGGGCGACGATACGCCCCAGGCGGTCCTCTCCCGGCAACCCCGGCCGCTCTTTCACTATTTCAAAGAGCGGTTCTCCGAAGTGACCAATCCGCCGATCGACCATTTGAGAGAGCGGCTCGTATTCTCGCTGCGGACGTTGGTCGGACCGCGCGGCAACCTCCTCGAGGAGTCGCCGGAGCAAGCGAGGCTGATCGAACTCGAGAGCCCAATCCTGCTCAACGAAGAACTGGCTGCTTTGATCCGGCATGGAGAGCGCGATCCGCACTTCAAGGCGGAGCGAGTCTCGGCCCTCTTTGAAGTTGAAAAGGGGCGAGCCGGACTTCGGCCTGCCGTCGAGGAACTGTGCCGCAAGGCCGAAGAGGCCGTGGATCGGGGCGCGCACATCTTGATTTTGAGCGACCGCAATGTCGACGAACGCCATGCGCCCATCCCCTCCCTCCTCGCCGTCGGTGCGGTGCATCACCACCTCATTCGCAGGAGTAAGAGGATGCAGGTAAGCATCATTGCAGAGACCGGCGAGCCAAGAGAGGTGCACCACTTTGCGACGTTGGTCGGATACGGCGCATCCGCGGTCAACCCGTATCTCGCCCTCGACACGGTCAACCAGCAAGTGCGTGAGAATCGCATTCGGATCGACGGAGTTACTGAGCTCGAAGCCCAAGAGCGCTACAGAAAGGCCGTCGAAGAAGGCCTCTTCAAGGTAATGTCCAAGATGGGCATCTCGACCGTCGACAGCTACACGGGGGCGCAGATTTTCGAAGCCATCGGCATCAGCCGCGACGTCATCGATGCGTGCTTCGTCGGCACCAAGTCGGCCGTATCCGGCAACGGTTTCGAAGAGATCGCCGGCCTTGCGCTCACCTGGCACGAGACCGCCTTCGACAAAAACTTCAGCAAGCTCGGGATGTACGGGTTTTACAAGCCGAGAAAGAACGGCGAATTCCACGATTTCACACCCGAAACGGCAAGGCAGCTTCAAAAAGCCGTAATCCTGGGATCCGGAGACGACCCTGATGACATCGAAGCGGGTTACGACGAGTACAAGTCCTTCGTCGCCATGGTTCGCGCGCAGCCGACCCAGCTACGGGATCTGCTCGAGATTCATTCCGACCGCGAGCCGATTCCGATCGACGAAGTCGAGCCGATCGAGTCGATCGTCCGCCGATTTTCGACCGCTCAGATGTCCCTTGGCGCCCTCTCGCCCGAGGCCCACGAGACGCTTTCGATTGCGATGAACCGACTGAACGCCCGGTCCGGGTCGGGCGAAGGCGGTGAGGACGCGGCGCGATTTGGCACCGAGAAAAATAGCGCCGTGAAGCAGATCGCCTCCGGACGCTTTGGCGTCACCCCAGCGTACCTCGCGTCAGCGGTCGAACTGCAAATCAAGATGGCTCAAGGTTCCAAGCCCGGCGAGGGCGGGCAAATCCCCGGCCACAAAGTGACCGACCTGATCGCTCGGCTTCGGCATACGGTGCCCGGCGTGGCGCTCATCTCCCCGCCCCCGCACCACGACATTTACTCGATCGAAGATCTCTCGCAGTTGATCTACGATCTCAAGCAGGCCAACCCTCAGGCAGAGATCTCCGTCAAGCTCGTCTCTCAGTCGGGGGTCGGAATCATCGCTGCGGGTGTAGCCAAAGGGTATGCCGACATCGTTGTCATCAGCGGAAACTCCGGCGGTACCGGCTCGTCCCCCCTCAACTCGATCAAGAACGCGGGATTGCCCTGGGAGATCGGACTTGCGGAGACCCAGCAAGCGCTCCTTGCGACGGGCCTGCGAGACCGAGTCTGCGTCCGCACGGACGGCGGACTCAAGTCCGGGCGCGACGTCGTGATGGCCGCATTGCTAGGGGCTGACGAATACTCCTTCGGCACAATCGGAATGATCGCAGAAGGGTGTATCATGGCGCGGGTGTGCCACACCAACAACTGTCCGGTGGGCGTTGCGTCGCAAAAAGCGGAACTCCGGGAGAAGTTCATCGGAAAGCCCGAAATGGTCATGGCGTACTTCAAGTACCTTGCCCGTGAAGTGCGCGAGATCCTCGCCTCCCTGGGATACCGCAGCCTTCAGGAGTTGATCGGAAAGACGGAGATCCTCCGGCAATCCCCCGACGTCCACGAGGCGTCCGCTCGGCTCGACCTCGCCCCGCTGATTGCAATACCGGAAGGGTGCGCTGACCGGATCCGCCACCGCGTCTGGCACCGCAACCCGCTTCCGGCCGAGGCGAGACTTGATACGATCCTCATCGAGCGCTCGAGGAAGGCCGTCGACCAGAAGGAGCCGGTCGTGATCGACGAGGAAATCCAGAATACCCACCGGACGGTCGGAACAGCGCTCTCCCACGAGATTGCCCGTCGCTACGGCGACGCAGGGCTGCCGCGTGAGACGATCAAGGTGCGCCTCAAGGGAACAGCCGGCCAATCCTTTGGAGCATTTCTTGTGCACGGCGTCCACTTGCATTTGGTCGGCCAGGCGAACGACTACGTCGGTAAAGGGATGTCCGGCGGAGAGATCGTGATTCGTCCTGACCCTGCCGCTACATTCGCCCCCCACGAGAATGTCATCGTGGGCAACACCGTCCTGTACGGCGCGACAGGCGGCGAGCTGTACGTGTGCGGTCAGGCGGGCGAGCGGTTTGCGGTGCGCAACTCGGGCGCGTTGGCCGTTGTGGAAGGCGTTGGAGACCACGGTTGCGAATATATGACCGGCGGCACCGTCGTCGTGCTTGGGCGTACGGGTTACAATTTCGGCGCCGGAATGACCGGCGGCGAGGCGTTCGTCTTCGACGAGGAGAGGCGGTTTACAAGGCGCTTGAACGAGCAGCTCGTCACGGCGACCGGCCTCGACGCAAACGATGAGCGACGCCTTCGCAAGCTCCTGCTCAACCACTATGAGCGTACGGCAAGCCCCAAGGCGGCCGAGCTCCTGCGCAACTGGGAACAGATGGCGTCCCTATTTTGGCGGGTGGCCCCGAGAGCGGAAGTCGGCGCGCTTTCTCAAAGCGAGGAAGGCGCCGCAAGCGAAAGCGCCGCAGTATAAACGATCGCCCAAGTCGACGTAGACGCCACCAAGCAAAAGGCGCTGTTCGTATACGTCCTTGCAGCACGTAAACGAACAGCGCCCGAAGACGCAACGATTAAGGAGACGAAGGCACATGGAGTACCGCATTGAGTCAGATTCGATGGGCCAAGTAAAGGTGCCGGCGTCGGCGTACTACGGGGCCCAAACGCAGCGGGCGGTCGAAAACTTCCAAGTCAGCAGCTTGGTCATGCCGGTCGAGGTTGTGCGGGCGCTGGCTTTGGTCAAATGGGCCGCCGCCAAAGCCAACGCCGACCTGGGGCTCCTCGATCAAGAGCTCGCCGCCGCGATCAGCGACGCCGCGCTTCGGATCGCAGACGGAGAAATCGGCATCGAGAATTTCCCGGTCGACGTCTTTCAAACCGGCTCGGGCACCTCGACGAACATGAACGTGAACGAGGTCATCTCAAACCTCGCCATCGAGGCCCTTGGCGGCGAAATCGGCTCGAAAAAGCCCGTACACCCAAACGATCACGTGAATAAAGGTCAATCGAGCAACGACACGATTCCAACGGCGATCCATGTCGCCGCCGCACTTGGGATCTACCAAGATGCGATCCCCGCGCTCGAGGCCCTCGCCGCCTCGCTCTCTAAGAAGGCGGAGGAGTTCCACGACGTCCTCAAAATCGGGCGGACGCACCTGCAGGATGCGACGCCCATCCGCCTCGGGCAAGAGTTTTCCGGGTACGCCCGTCAAGTCGAGCTCGGGGCAATCCGCCTCAAAGAGTCTGCGAAGGACTTGTTCGAGCTCGCATTGGGCGGCACTGCAGTCGGGACCGGCATCAACACCCACCCCGAATTTGCCAAGCTGGCGATCGCCAAGCTCGCCGAGAGGACCGGCCTGCCGTTCAAAGAGGCGGAAAACCACTTTGAGGCCCAGGCCTCAAAGGACGCACTCGTCTACGTGAGCGGAGCCCTCAAGACGGTCGTAACGAGCCTGATGAAGATCGCAAACGACATTCGCTGGCTCGCATCCGGCCCCAGGTGCGGACTCGGTGAGATCGCCATTCCGGAGCTGCAGCCCGGCTCGTCGATCATGCCGGGCAAGGTAAACCCCGTCATCCCGGAGGCCGTGATCCAAGTCGCGGCACACGTCACCGGGAACGACGCGGCAATCGCGATCGGCGGCCAGTGGGGCAATTTCGAGTTGAACGTCATGATGCCGATGATGGCCCACAACCTGATCGAGTCGATCACGTTGACTGCAAGCGCCGCCAGGGTGTTCAAGGAGAAGTGCGTGGATGACATCGTGGCCGATCGCGAGCGGTGCGAGAGCTTCATCGAGGGCAGCCTTGCCATGTGCACGCCGCTCGCCACGGTGATCGGCTACGACCAGGCGGCAAAGATCGCAAAGAAAGCCTACGAAAGCGGACGTACCGTGCGAGAGGTGGCCCGTGAAGAAGGAGTGCTCTCCCCCGAGGAGCTCGACCGGGTCCTCGATCCGATCGGCATGACGGAACCACAGGCCTAGCACAATCAGGGCAATCCGCCTATCCGGCCGGATTCGTCGCCCCTCTCGTTTGTTGGTT
>CAYRIY010000002.1:0-22596 GCA_964424335.1 uncultured Clostridia bacterium | reverse complement strand
TCCTGCATGTCGCAGGCGTCACTCCCACCGAAACCTCCAGGCGGCCAGTGCAAAACCTGCGATCGCCCATGCCCCAAGGTACAAAATCCCAGGTAGATACTGCACGATCGAATCGCCCATGGCGCCGACGCCCCGCATCGCGTCGACGAGCGGCGTGAGCGGCAAAGCGGATACGATGGGACGGATCCCCTCGGGAAGCATGTCCTTGGGCCAAAACGTGCCGGAAAGGAACAGCATCGGGAAGTTGATGAGACTACCCAAGGTGTTCGCAGACTCGGCCGTTTTCGAAACGGTCGAAACGGCAAAACCAATCGCGAGAAAGGTGACGGAACCGACGAGGCAAAGGATCCCGATCTCCCACAAGCTTCCGGCGGTGCGCGCGCCAAAGACGAACGTCGCGACGAGGAATATGATCGCAACCTGAAGCAGGTTGACGACCGTAAAGCGAGCAACGAGCCCCGACAGGAAAACCAACGGCGAAAACGGCGTTGAAAGGACCCGCTTTAGGACCAATCGCTCCCGGTAGTTCGCGACCACGTACGTGACGCCCATGAGCCCCGTTTGCATCAATGTCATCGCCATGATTCCCGGCAAAAGGAAGTCGAACATCGAAAACTCCGTGGCCGAAATCCCTTCCGAGCGCAACGTCACGACATCTTCCCGCCCGGTCAGCCTCTTGTTGATCTCATCGACCACCTGCCGGACAATGGCGATCCCGGCCTGGCTCACTTGGCTGTTGGCCTCGTTGAAGTATACGACGACTTCCCCGCCCGCCGCGGCCTCCTGCAACGAAGGCAGCACCACGACTAGGGTGCGATCACCGGCCTCCAGTTTTTCCAGGCCGGTTTCGATTGGTTCTTCGATCACGTTGAACGGCTCGATCGACTTGAACGCTTCGAGCGCTCCCGTCGTCAGCGGGTCTTCCTGGACGGCAGCGACGCTCACTGAAAACGTGAGGTTTGAGCTCGACCCAAACACGAGCCCGATCAGTCCCATAAGCAAGAGAGGAAAGACGATTCCCCAAAATACCGAACCCTTGTCGCGCCACCACGTCCGAAAACTCATGGAGACGACGGCGAGAAAACCTCTAAATCCGTTCAAATTGAAGTCCTCCCAATGATTGCCAAAACTACTCGCGCAGTCTCCGGCCGGTCAGGTTTATGAAGACGTCTTCGAGTGTCCCAGATTCGACCTTGAGCGACGCGAACCCCGGATCGCTTTCGGTCTGAAAGAGCGCCGACAAGGTCGACTGCGGCGAATCGCTGTGCAAGACGACGCCGTCGTCTTTCGCTTCGACCCGTTGGACGCTGGGCAAATCCCCGAGCCACGAGGCGTCCCTCGAGGTTTCGATCACGATGCGGACGCCGCTGGCATGCTCTTTGATCAACCCGTCCGGCGTGTCGATCGCAATCACCTCGCCATGGTCGACGATCGCCACCCGATCGCAAAGTTGCTCGGCCTCGTCCATGTAGTGGGTCGTGAGTACGACCGTCTTTCCCTGGCCGCGAATCGCGGCGATCACTTCCCACAGATTTCGCCGCGCCTGTGGGTCGAGTCCGGTCGTCGGTTCGTCCAAGAACACGACTTTGGGGTCGCCCAGCAGCGCCAGCGCGATGGAAAGCCTTTGGCGCTGCCCGCCGGAGAGTGACTCGACCCGCGCTTTCGCCTTTTCGCGCAAGTTGAGGGCGTCGATCAACTCATCGACCGATCGCGCCTTGCGGTGAAACGCCGCAAATGTCGCCAACGTCTCCCTCACCGTGAGGAGCTCAAACAGGCCTGCATCCTGGAGCTGAACTCCGATTACCTCCCTTACCGCGCGCGGGCTTTTCACGGCGTCGATTCCGCACACGATCACCTCGCCGCTGTCTGGCTTGCGCAGTCCCTCGATGATCTCGAGGGTCGTGGTCTTCCCGGCCCCGTTTGGACCGAGCAAACCAAATATCTCCCCCGCCTGCACCTCAAATGAGATGCCGTTTACCGCCGTCAGCGCTCCGTATCGCTTCACCAGGTCACGCACTCGCAGCGCCGGAACGCTCGCTGATCCTTGCATCAACGTCACCATCCAAACGTGTTGAGGGTGTACACCTTGAAATGTCTCGGATCCACCAGAGGTCGTGAGGTTAGTGACTTCTTTTCGTCCCTTTCGCCCACCTTCCCGCGCGGTGATCGAGGCGCGGGGAATGTCCCGCCGAGCGTTCGCTGCGCATATCGATGGTGAGCGGGTAAACCCTACATTCATCACCGTCATTCGTGAAAGGGAAGCGCCGAATGAAAACGATGGACATGGAGACGATCGAGCTCCATACTCAAGCGATCGGCCGCGAGATCTTCGAAAAGGCGGCCCGGGACAAAGAAGCGCTCTTTAGTGGAGAGACTTGGACCTCCAAACTCCTCAACTGGTCGACTCGTAATGAAGAGGCCCGATTGCAGCTCTTTCGGTTCGTCGACGTCTTACCCACGCTGACCTCGGACGCGGACGTCGTCCGCCACCTCGACGAGTATTTTGCCGGCCGTCCGGACCCGTTTTCCGGGCTCTTGAAGGTGGGCCTTGGGCTAGGGCGCTCTGGGCCGCTCGGGCAAAAGGCAGTTGCCGCGACGCTCCGTCGAACGCTGGGGCAGATCGCTCGAACGTTCATCGCAGCGGAATCGCCAAGCGAGTTGGTCACAAGAGCCGAAAGCCTTCGCCGTGCCCAGCAAACGTTCACCGTCGACGTTTTGGGCGAAGCCACATTGAGTTACCGCGAGGCGGACGAGTACCGCGACCAGTATCTCGCTCTACTTGGTGCATTGACGGAAGGCGCCGAGGGCTGGAGCGAGACGCCTTTGATCGACCGCGCCCCCTATGGTCCCATCCCAAAGGTGAGCATTTCGGTCAAGCCCACGGCCCTACACCCCTACTTTGACCCGATCGACCCCGAAAGCAGCATCGAACACCTGTTTGAACGCCTCCTACCGATCGTTCGGTCCGCGAAAGCACAAGGCGCGCACCTTCACATCGACGTCGAAGAGTACCAATTGAAAGAACTGACCCACCAAGCCTTTAGAGATTTGGCCTCGCGTGAAGAGTTTTCCGGATGGCGACACGTCGGCATCGTGCTGCAGGCGTACCTCAAGGATTCCTATGCCGACGCCGTCAAATTGGTCGAATGGGCGCGGTCTCGAGGCACGCCAATCACGGTCAGGCTGGTCAAGGGCGCCTACTGGGACTACGAAACCGTCCGAGCTCGCCTCGAGGGCTGGGCGGTGCCCGTCTACACCCGCAAAGACGAGACCGATGCCAACTTCGAGCGGATCACTCGCTACCTGCTCGACCACAACGACGTGATCGACCTTGCCATTGCAAGCCACAACGTCCGCTCGATCGCGCACGCACTCGCCTACTCCCGCTACATCGGTATGCCGAAAAATGCGATCGAATTTCAGTTTCTTTACGGCATGGCCTCTTCGCTTTCCGCCGCACTCACGTCAATGGGAGAGCGGGTCCGTGTCTACTTGACGTACGGAGCGCTGATTCCGGGGATGGCCTACCTCGTGCGAAGGCTTCTCGAAAACACGTCGAACGAGTCGATCGTTCGCAAAGGATTTGCGGAGGGCGAGTCGATCGAGTCGCTCTTGCGGCCCCCGGTCACGGCCACCCCTTCCGAGTTCAGCGATAACGGCCGCATGAACGGCCAGCCGCCGAAGCGGCAGCCGGCCCCATCGCTTGGAACAGCAGCCTTCTACAATCATCCGCACCTTGACTTCTCGCTCGAGAGCAACCGAGAGGAAATGAGACGTGCGCTCAACCATTTGATCACGAACCGCATTGGCCAACATGTCCCGCTTCTCATAGGCGATCGAGAGATCGAAACAAGTGAGCGCTATCGCTCGATCGATCCGGCAAATCCCGAGCGGTTGGTCGGCACTGCGTCCATGGGAGACGAACAGCACGCCGCGCTTGCAGTTGCCGAAGCCGCGAAGGCTTTCGACTGTTGGAGCAGGACCCCGGTAAGCCGCCGCTCCGATATCCTACTCACGGCGGCAGAGATGATGGCCCAGCGCAGATTTGAACTCGCGTCGTGGATGGTGCTCGAAGGAGGAAAGCCGTGGCGGGAGGCCGACGGAGATGTCGCCGAAGCGATTGATTTCCTAAGGTATTACGCGCTGCAAAGCGCCGAGGTCATGGACCCACGCCGCCTCACCGCATTCCAAGGCGAGGTGAATGTGTACATTCGTGAACCCCGCGGCGTGACGGCAGTGATCGCGCCATGGAACTTTCCTCTCGCCATCTTGACGGGCATGACCGCTGCTGCGCTTGCGACGGGCAACACTGTCGTCGTAAAGCCGGCCGAACCGACGCCGATCATCGCATACCACATGGTTCGCATACTTCGGGAGGCAGGGGTGCCAAGCGGCGCGCTCAGTTACCTCCCAGGCTCGGGCAGCCGAGTCGGAAACGCGCTCGTCGAACACCCGGACGTACACTTGATCGCATTCACAGGCTCTCGCGAGGTTGGTCTCGCGATCCTCGAGCGGGCCAGTCGAATTGCGCCCGGACAGCGCCACGTAAAGCGCGTCATCGCGGAGATGGGAGGAAAGAACGCCATCATCGTCGATGCAGACGCCGATTTGGACGAAGCGGTCGCCGGAGTGGTCACCTCGGCGTTTGGGTTCGCGGGGCAAAAGTGTTCCGCATGCTCGCGGGTTATCGTCCTCGAATCGATTTACGACGCCTTTGTCAGCCGCCTCGTCGAAGCCGCGAAGAGCTTTCCGCTCGGCCGGCCCGAGGATCCAAGGACACGCCTTGGGCCCGTAATCACCCGGGAAGCCATGGAGCGGATCCACGGTTATATCGAAGACGGCGCCACGCAAGGCGCGGCGCTTTACATTGGGCGAGTCGATGATGAACTGCGGAGCACGGGCGGGTTTTACGTCGCACCCGCGATCTTTGGGGATGTGCCAAACGACGCCGTGATCGCTTGCGAAGAGATCTTTGGACCCGTGTTGGCGTGCATGCGCGTCCGCACGTTTGAGGAGGGAATCCGGCTTGCCATGGACAGTGACTTCGCCTTGACCGGCGGGGTCTACTCCCGCAGCCCCGGACACGTGAGACTTGCCCGCGAACGCTTTCGGGTGGGCAACCTTTACGTCAATCGAAAGACGACGGGCGCGTTGGTCGGGCGCCAGCCATTTGGCGGCCTGCGCCTTTCCGGCATCGGGTTTAAGGCTGGAGGTCCCGATTACCTGCTCCAGTTTACCGAAGCGCGGACGGTCACCGAGCACACGCTCCGACGCGGCTTTGCGTCGGAGGACACGGGCGGTCCCGTGTCCCCGCCTACCAAAGCTTAGCGCCAGACAAACGAGTGTACCGCTTTGAGCCAGTGCTGCTGGAAGTCACCGCCGTACTGCGATGCGTTTCCAATGAAGAGCATGTAGACAAGGCCGTTTCCCTTTCGGAACGCGACCATCCTCACCATGGCGTCCGGTCCGGAATTGGACTGGGCGGAGAGCACCCTAAAGGCCGCAGTTAGGCCCATGTCCGTTTGAATCTCGTTGTTCGTCGTGGTGCGTGCGGTGTTTGCGGTCGCGGCCCACTTGGCGGAGAGCGCGTTCCATGCCTGATTGACATCGGTGGTGGGCAAGGTGCCGATGACTAGCTGCGGCCCTTTCTCACCCATGTTTACGGTCAGCGTGGTTCGTCCGCCCCAGTCGGACTCGACGTAACTGCGAGCGTTTGCCGGGATGAGCACCTTGAAGGGCGGCTGCCCGTCCCAGTACTCCCAGTACCGCTCATCGTCATTGTAATAGTAGTACTCACCGGCCGACGCTGCGGCACCCCAAGTCAAGAGCGCGACGAAGAGTAAGAGGGATACGCGTTTCATCATGGGCGATCATCCTTTTTGGAGTGCTTTGTGTCTGCTCGCCAAGTTCGACCGCTCGACCGACATGAGGGTCGATCAGGTAGGCGATCGATGCCGACGAAAATCATGAGTAAGGGGTCGAACTGCGATTGATGGCGGGCATCACATAGGGTCGTTCCAAGTTTTTGCGTGGCGGTGTAAAAGTTCGAGATCGAGGACGGCGCTTCCTACCGACGTGCCAAGAAGATCTCGATCTTTGGTGAATGAGGCCAAAGCGTCCGCCCCGTGGCTTTGAGGCGGACGCGTTTATCAACCGGTGTTACTGTTGCTCTCGCACCATGTTGTTCCACAAGGTCTCGTCCAAATCGAGGTCCGAGGTAGCGACCGATTTCGCTCCAAAGCCGGCGATGCGGTCCTCAAATGGCCTCGAGTTTAGATCTTGGTAGATTAGGCCGCGCACCCAACCGTCCTTTGCCCTGAGCATTTGGATCGCCGAGTCCCGGTCGTGAGGATCATGGCGGTCGTCCGGGGCGAGGTCATCCAAATTGACGAGGTTTTCTCGAAACCAGTCGTAGGTGTTGAAGGCATTGTAGGTGACGCAAGGGCTAAACACGTTGACGAGGGCAAATCCAGGGTGTTTGATCCCGCCCTTGATGAGCTCGACCAACTGCTTGACGTCGCTTGAAAAGCCCTGCGCGACGTACGTCGCGCCGAGCGACACCGCCGAGAGACACGGCCGCGTCGGTTCCTCGATATTTGGCAAACTCACCTTGGTCTTGAATCCATAGTCCGAGGTCGGAGAGGTTTGCCCCTTGGTAAGGCCGTACACCTGGTTGTCCATCACGACATAAGTGACGTCGATGTTGCGTCGGATGGCGTGGGCGAAATGACCCATGCCGATCCCATAGCCGTCTCCATCCCCACCCGCCGCGACGACCGTCAAATGTCGGTTTGCCAATTTGACGCCCATGGCGGCAGGCAGAGCGCGCCCGTGGGTAACGTGCAGGTTGTAAGAGTTGACATAGTTTCCGATCTTGCCGGAGCAGCCGATCCCTGCAATCAACGCGACGTCGTGCGGCTCGATGTTGAGCTCGGCCAGTGCACGCTGCAGGGCGGCGAGCACGCCGAAGTCACCACACCCCGGACACCACCAGGTCTCTGCACTCGTCCTATACTGCTTGACGCTGACTGCCATGTTCAACCGACTCCTTTACAAGGCGGATGATCTCATGCGGAAAGACGGGCAAACCATTGTACTTGCGAAAACCTTCCACACGCGGATAGCGGTAGGTTCCGTCTTGGTTTTGCCTAAAGAGCGCGGCCTCGATGATCGACTGAAGCTGGCCGTTGGCGTTTTGCTCGACGATCCAAACATGCTTTGCTTGACTTACCCGCAAGGCCACCTCTTTTTCTGGGAATGGCGCAAGCACGCGCAGGCTGAGCAAGGCGGCTGAAATGCCATCGGCCCGAAGAGCTTGAACCGCTTCGCTCATCGCTCCCCGCGGCGAACCAAATCCGATGAGCAACACTTCCGGATTGTCGTCGCCTTCGTAGATCGTCGCCTGGACGTCGATCTTCTCGACTTTGCGAGCGCGCTTGTTTACCATTTCGACACGGTTTTTCGGGTTTTCGCTTACCCAACCGTAGATCCCGTGCTCGGCGCCTGTGGCAAGGTATTGACCGCCCGGTTGACCTGGAATCGACCTCGGAGAAATGCCGGATTCGTTGATGAGGTACCGAGGAAACCGTTCGTGGCCTTCGTGTTTTAGATCCTCTTCGGTAGCGAGCGCGCCCCGATCGATGGGAATACGGTTCCGATCCAGCTTGGGCACCGTGCATTCGTCGATCGAAAGTGAGAAGTCCATTGCGACCATGACGGGACACTGGTGTTTGTCGGCCAAGTTAAATGCGAGCTGAGCGTCGTAAAACGCCTCTTCGGGCGTGCCCGGCGCAAGGAGGATCCGCTGAGTGTCCCCGTGCGTGCCGTAGAGCATCGCCAAGAGGTCGCTTTGCTCCTGCTTCGTCGGCATGCCGGTGCTCGGGCCCCCGCGCTGGCAGTTGACGACGACGACCGGAACCTCGATCATGTGAGCAAGACCCAACACTTCTTGCATCAGGGACAGTCCCGGACCGCTTGTCGACGTCATCGCCCGTGCGCCGGCGTATCCCGCGCCGACCGCAGCCATGATCGCAGCAATCTCGTCTTCCGTCTGGACGGCAGCGCCCCCCACCATCGGCAGGTAGCGCTCCATATACGACAAGATCTCCGATGCCGGTGTGATCGGGTACCCCGTCATCACACGGCAGCCGGCGGCCAAGGCCCCCATGGCAAACGCTTCGTTTCCGCTGAGGAAGAGCGCTTCGTTATCATGGTCCTGGTTGACTTCCGGCAGACTCAAACCTTCGCGTCTGGGCATGCGCTCCTTTACATACTCATACCCCTTGTGCAACACGGCGATGTTGGGCCGAATGACCGCGTCGCCTTTCCTTGCGAACTGGAGATTGAGCGCGGCCTCAAACCCAGAAAGCGGAATGTTGAGCAAAAACGCGGAAGCTCCGAGGGCTGCGACGTTTCGCATGATCTTACTACCCTCGGAGCTAGCTATTTCGGAAAACGGTACAACTAAAAGCTCGGACTCGCAATCATCGGGGAGCCGTGGGTTGAAATCCGTGTCGGCGATGATCAACCCGTTTGGCGCCAATTGTCGATAGTTTCGGTCGATCGTCTCCTGGTCGAGAGCGACCAAGATGTCGTCTTGGTGCGACGACGCGCGCACGGGAATGTTGCCCACCCGGATCGCGTAGTTGCTGTGTCCCCCCTTGATTCGCGAAGAGAACTGCCTGTACGCATAGACGTGATACCCCAGCCGATTGAGGACGAGGGCCATCATCGTTCCGGTAGAGTCCACACCTTGGCCTTGCTCGGCCCCGACCTTCCACGTGACCGTAGATCCGGCGGATGTGCCTTGATCGAGCATCGACAGATGACTCCTTCCATACAGAATCGCGCGAAGGAAGACAGGCGCTTATAGGCGCGCCAACTCACGCGGCAAGGTTGAAACCGCGAGTAGTGGTCTTGACTCTCCGGCGATCTGCATCAATGGCAAGCGGTCCGCGGCGGCATTCGCCAACAGACGTAAATTTGCGATATCGGCGTCCCAAGGACACCCACATATCATTGTAAGAGAACCACGATCGTACATCAACCGGTTAAGATACCAATTCAACAAAAATCTCTCCCACCGATTGTTGGATCGGGGAATCAGTGGCAACTAAAGGACGCGCCAGCGAACGAGAGCTCCTTCTTGTAGCCGCGTGTCGTTGCTCCACTCGACGAGGAGGGCGCTCCTTTGCTTGCACCACGGACACCAAATCATCGGTCGGTCGATCCCGACAGTGAGTGTAACATAAAACGCACGGCCGCAACCGCATTCCAGGCGGGTGCGCACCCCATAGACCGGCCCCCTTTTACCATCACGCAGCTTGCGTATGCGATCCCTATTCATCCGGCATCATGCATCCCTTCAAACCGCTAAGGCAGCGCTTTCCGACCCCGGCCCCTGCCATTTGCATTCAAAAACGAGTATAATATGCATTGTGCGGCCAAGCCACCAGCGGATGAAATCTGCAGGGCGGCAAGTCGGGACGCCTGCTAGTCGGAAATTCTAAAGGAGTGCATCGCGATGGTCATTCGCTGTGTATGCGGCAACGAAACCACGATTTCGCCAGGCGCGAACCCTGGCTACTTTCTTAATGACGCAGCTTGGTTCGACGCCGGCAAAAAAGAGCTGCGTTGCCCAAAGTGTAAGAGCGTGCAGTTGCCCCTCGAGCTGATCGAAGCGTCTGGGGATACCATCAAGGTAAGGGTGTCCCCGGGACGCACCATCCCCAAAAAGTATAGCTGGGCGTAGCAGTTCGCTATTCGCTCGTGTCCACGTAGCCCCGAGCGGCGCTGACGACCGCGTCGAGCATGTCTTCTGTCAGCCGTCCTGTCTGGGTGTTCTGCCGGCTGGGGTGATACGAGGCCAAAAGGAGCGGTCGTCCGGGGTTCAAGGGGTTCGCGACGCCATGAGAAAACGGCAGCAAGTCTTCTCGTCGCGCCCAGCCCCATTCCGTGAATATTCTGGCACAAGTGTCGTATGCCACCCGCCCCAGGCAAAGGACGACTTTGAGTTCGGTGAGCAACCGGATCTCTCGCTCCAGAAACGTCCTGCAGCAACCGGCTTCTTCTGCGTTCAACTTGTTTTGAGGCGGCGCGCATCGCCCGACGGCGGTGATGTACGCCCCTTTCAACCGAAGGCCGTCCTCGCGCCGGCGCGACCCGGCCTGGTTCGCAAACCCAAAGCGGTGGAGCGCCCGGTAAAGCCAGTCACCGGACGAGTCGCCCGTGAACATGCGACCCGTCCGGTTCGCTCCGTGCGCCGCTGGTGCGAGACCCACAACGAGGAGCTCGGCATTGGGATCGCCATACCCCGGCACGGGCTTTCCCCAATACTCCTCATGCGCGTATGCTCTCCGTTTCACCCGAGCAACTTCGCGGCAGTGGTCCCGCAGGCGCGGGCAGCGCTCACATGCGACGACATCGCGCGCCACCCGCTCCAACGAGTCGAACGAATCGATCATCCAGCCTGTTCCTCCGCCACTTTCCTGTCATGGATGATGTACGTCGCCGAGTCGACGTTGCGGTTAGGAACAGTATGCAGTTCACCATTGTCATCGCGAATCCGAGTCTTTCGAATGGTGAGCTCCTCAACGGTCCCCTCGACGCCCCCAGCCTTGACCCGGATCCCGACCGTAAACTTCTCGTCCGAAAGCAAGAAGATACCTGCAAGAAGGTCCTGCGCGACGGAGTTGAGGCCTGTCGCGAGCGCCATCGCGACGAGCGCGATCGAACCGCCGAGTGCCAGCGATAGTTGATGAAGTTGCATCGCGCTCAGCGCAGCGGCAACGATGAGCACCCAACCTGCGAAACTCACCACGGACAACAACATGCTCCTGAGCGACGGATCGACCTTAGTGAGCGCCGTGGCCTTACCGACGATCCCTTTTACCCCGCGCAAGATGAAGTAGCCGACGACAAGTGTGAGCAAAGCCGAAGGAACTCTGCTCAAATACGCAACGTTGTCCACGACGATCGACTGCCAAACAGAAATCTCGTCCACAGCATCCAGCCCCTTTTTTTACTAGTTTGATCACGGATCACGACGCGACAAATGGCCCCAATAAGGGGCCACGCCGCCACGTGCGGTCTCTCAAAACCACTATCGAAACGACCCCTACCGCTACTGAAGCGGCAACAACTGGCTTGCCAGAGCAAGGACCGATTGAGGGGCCAAACCAAGGTACAAGGTCCCTGCGATTGATACGACGACGACGAGTGAAAGAGCCCACGAGGCGCCGATGCCGGTTGCGTCCTCGAGCGCAGGCAGGGATCCGGATTTGCTCTCCTCGACTTCCTCGGATGCAGCCGCAGCCTCACGCTCGGTGAGCGAAGCCTCGAGAGCGCCACTTGCACGCTCTCCCTTGAACATTGCAACGATGACACGCACGTAGGCGTATGCAGAGATCGCCGATGTCGCTGCGAGCAAGCCGACGAGCCACGTCCCGACGCTCCCCATCCCGCTTGCCATGGCACTTGAAACGAGGAAGATCTTGCCGGCGAATCCTGCCGTGGTCGGAAATCCTGCGAGCGAGAGCATGAACAGGGTCATCGCCGCGGCAAGCCAAGGACGACGGTAAAAGAGGCCCGCAAAGTCCTCCAGCGTGTCGCCCTCACGCTGCCCTTTGCTTAGCCAGACGACAATGGCGAACGCTCCTGTGTTCATGAAGAGGTACGCGGCGATGTAGAATACGCCTGCAGAGATTCCAAGATTGGAAAATCCAAGCCACGCGATCGCCAAGTACCCTGCGTGTGCGATACTCGAATACGCAAGCAGTCGCTTGACGTTTGCTTGGACGCACGCGCCCAAACTCCCGACCACCATGCTCAAAGCCGCGAGGACCCAAAGCGGAATGAGCAGATCAGAGCCTTGCTCGGGCAGCGCCGCCATCAAAAAGCGGGTCAATGCAGCAAATGCAGCCGCTCTCGTCCCTACGGACATGAACGCAGTGATCGGGGCGGAAGCCCCTTGATAGACGTCAGGCGCCCACACGTGGAATGGAGCAAGCGCCAACTTGAAGCCAAATGCAAGGAGGACGAGTCCAACGCCGACTTTCATGAGAAGCGACGACGATCCGGACCACCCGCTGAGTACGCTGCCAAGATCCATGCTCCCGGTCTGGCCGTACACAAACGCAAAACCGTAAAGAATCGTCGCGGAGGCAACCGACCCGAGCACAAGGTACTTGAATGCGGCCTCTTTAGACTTCGCATCGCCCTCGCCGAAGGCCACGACCACATACAAGCTGAGCGAGAGCACCTCGAGCCCCATAAAGATCGTTAGGAAATTGCCGGCGCCGGCGAGCACCATCATCCCCATTGCCGACCATAGGACGAGCGCCAGATAGCCTGAGACGTCCTTCTCTTTGCGGTAGACGCTCTGAAGCACGCAAAGGAAAGCGGCGCCGAGCGCGATCGCACCAAAGATCAAGCCGAACCGGTCGAGCAAGTACGCTCCTCCGAAAGCAGACCGCCCTTCGATGCCCGCCGGATTTGACCACAATCCAACCAAATACCAAAAGGATAGTGCGATGCCGCCGAGACTTACCGCATACCACCACGGACGGGATCGCTCATACGGCAAGATGAGGTCAAGGACGAGAACGACCAGCGCCGCCACTGCAAGCGTAACGATAGGTGCGATTGCCGCAAAGTTTATGTCGACCGTACTCAAAGGTGACGCCCTCCATTCGAACGATACGTACGCACGTTCCTAGTGTCGGCGGCGGTCTTGACCAAACCTGCCGAACCCCGACGGACCGCTCCTTGGCGTTAGATCAAAATGTAATAGAAGAGAAACGCAGCGATTCCCGCGAAAATCGTGAAGGAATATCGCCGTAGGTACCCGCTCTGAAGGGCCATCGAGCCGTGCCGAGCAAGATCGGCGACACGTCCTGCGATCCACATATAGAAGTGGTCGATGTAAAACGCATTGTGGACCGGGCCCAAGATCACTCGATCCCGCTGCGCGAGCGCCGTCCTGCGACCGCTTCCCTCAGGTCCGAACATGCGGGTGGCGATGAAAATGCCGATCACAGCCAGTGCGAGTACGAGAATCACAGGCCAACCAAACGCCTCGCCATGCGCAGCATTTGCACCCGAGGTCTCAAACGCCGGACCGAGGAAGTCATTTGCAATGGACGTGACCCCGGGAACCGCAATCAAGCCGGCAACCACGGAGCATACGGCCAAGATCGCAACCGGCATCGACATGAGCGCGCCGCTTCGATGTCCGTCTGCGTGTTCTTCTCCTTTACCCGCAAAGACCAGCGCAAACAGACGCGTCATGTAGTATGCGGTGATTGCTGCCGATACGACTCCAACCACCCACAGCCCGATGTGACCATTGGCGAGCAGGGCGGCCAAGATCTCGTCTTTGCTGAAGAATCCTGCAAATGGCGGGATGCCGGAGATCGCCAGCACCCCGATCAAGAACGTCCAATAAGCGAAAGGCAGCTTGCGGCCGAGCCCGCCCATCTTGCGAATGTCCTGCTCTCCATGGAGGTAGTGGCTCACAATGCCTGCTGCCAAGAAGAGCAAGGCCTTAAAGAACGCATGCGTGAAGAAGTGAAAGAGCGATGCGACGTACGCGCCCACCCCGACGCCCATGAACATATAGCCCAGTTGGCTGAGCGTCGAGTACGCGAGGACGCGCTTGATGTCGAACTGGCGCGCCGCCACGATTGCGCCCAAGATGGCCGAGATGCCCCCGATCACGGCGATGGTCGTCATGACGACCTGGGAAGCCTCGAAGAGCGGGAAGGCTCGGGCGACCAAATACACGCCCGCCGTTACCATCGTCGCCGCGTGAATGAGGGCGCTGACGGGCGTGGGCCCCTGCATCGCATCAGGAAGCCAGGTATGCAGCGGAAACTGCGCCGACTTCGTGAGGATCCCCAAGAGCAACAAGAGTCCAATCGCCGTCACGATTCCCTGATCGGCGGATGGCGCGCCCGCAAATACGGTGGCGAAGTCAAAGGATCCAAATGACATGAACATCAGGGCCAGCGCCACCACCATACCAAGCTCGCCCGCGATGTTGAGCAGCAAGGCCTTCCTCGCGGCGGCGAGGGCTTCGGGCTTTTCGTTCCAAAATCCGATCAACAGGAACGAAGCAAACCCGACGTTCGCCCACCCAAGGAGCAGACCAATGAAGTTGTCCGACAAAACGAGCAGGCTCATGGCGAAGATGAAGTAGTTCATCTCAGCAAAGTAGCGGCCGTACCCCTTCTCCGGCGCCATGTACTCGATCGAGTAGACGTGGATCAAAAACCCGACGCCCGTAACGACGAGCAACCACCATAGGGCGATTTGGTCGGCCAAGAGTCCAAACTCCAAGTTGAACGATCCGCTGCCCCAGGTAAAGAGGACTTGGCGCAGCGCTCCGGCCGTCGAGGCATCGTTAAACTGCTGAAGCGCCCCCACAGTGAGCAGGAAGCTACCGAGCACCAAGAGGCTTCCAAGCCATCCGGCCGCCTTCTTAGGAAGGGCGTTCCTCAAAATCGAAAGCGCCAAAACCCCCAGCAATGGAAGCCATAGAATCCAGCCTAATGTGGTCGTTTCCAAGCTCCTCAGGCCCCTTCAACTTCATCCAAATTTGCGTCCGTTCCAATCAAAGAGGCGGCAAGACCCAAGCCGCCATATGCGATCAATGTGCGCCGAGGCAAGAGCTTACCCGCTCAAGCTTCGCATGTCGTCGATATCCACCGCGTCCTTCTTGCGAAAGATCAGGACGATGATCGCAAGACCGATCGCAATCTCGGCGGCAGCGACCGTGATCACAAGGAATGCCGCGACGTGTCCGTCCAGATTGCCCCACTGGCGTGCGAAGGTGATAAACGCCAAGTTCGCCGCGTTCCACATCAGCTCGATGCACATCAAGATGACGAGCGGGCTCCTGCGAATCAGGAGACCGGCGCCGCCAACCGCGAAGATGATGGCGCTCACGAGCAGATAACCTTGCAATAGCTCACCGTTCATCTACTTAATCCCCCAATTGATCACAACTGCTTGCGTCCGACGAGCACGACGACACCGATCACGGCTGCCATCAGCACGAATGCGGCGAGCTCGAACGGAAACACGTGTGTGATCAAGAGTTCCCGGCCAAATGAGGCTGCGGTGCCAAAATCCTCGGGCAAGTCGTCGGCAACCGGGAAGAGCTGGCCACCGAGCACGACGACGAAAAGCAGCGCGCCCACGACCACCGCAGTCGCAAACCCAAGTTGACGCTGCCCTTCGAGTCGCTCTTTGGGACGCTCCATCGGATCTTTACGCACGGTGAGGAGGGCGATGACGAACAGGAACAAGATCATGATCGCCCCGGCGTAAATGATGATTTGAACGATCGCCAAAAACTCCGCGTTAAGCGATAGGAAGAGCGCGGCGAGTCCAAGGAAATTGACGACGAGCGAAAGAACGCTATGAACCGGTGTCCTAAACGCTACGACTCCGATTGCTCCCAGGATGGCGATAATGCCACCAATCCATAACACCGCGGTCACAGCGAATCCACCGCCCTATGGCCCTTGTACTCGGGATAGACGTTCTTCGGCACCTGAAAATCGCTATTCGTGGTGCTGATTAGCCGGTCGCGGCCGTATAGGAGCGACTCCCTCGTAAAGTCGGCCAACTCGAATTCTTGCGTGAGATGAAGGGCATCCGTGGGGCATGCCTCTTCGCAAAGGCCGCAGAAAATGCACCGGAGCATGTTGATCTCATAGCGGTACGCGTACCGCTCGCCGGGCGAGTTTGGCTTTGCGGGATCATTCTCCGCCGCCATGACGGTGATCGCCGCCGCCGGGCAAGAGACCTGACAAAGCTCGCAGCCGATGCACATTTCCAGGCCATTGTCATAACGACGCAACTCGTGTCTTCCTCGAAATCGAGCGCTGCGCGGTTTTTTCTTGTCCGGATATTGAACGGTCACTTTTTCTCCGAACAAATTGCGCAGGGTGGTTCCCATTCCCTTTGCAATCCCTCGAATCATGCGCCCTCCACCCCTTCACATTCGCATAAGCTTCCAACAATCTCGTCCAACAACGGTCGACGCTTTCGTGCAAAGGTCTAAAAGAGCGCTACGATTACCGCCGTTGCGACCAGATTGAGCACTGCTAGCGGCAACATGACCTTCCAACCAAAGCTCATCAAGCGGTCGTAGCGAAGCCGCGGGAGCGTCGCCCTCATCCAAATGAAGACGAAGATCAAGAATGCGACTTTCAGCGCAAACCAGACGATCGGCGGCAAAAAGCCGAGTCCATGCCATCCGCCCAAGTAAAGCAGGGTGACCAGCGAGCACATCGTCAGCATGTTGACGTACTCGGCCATGATGAACATGGCCATCCGAATTCCGCTGTACTCGGTGTGGTACCCCGATACGAGCTCGGTTTCAGCTTCGGGCAAGTCGAACGGAACGCGGTTCAGTTCGGCAATGGCGCTGATAAAGAAGACCACAAATCCGATCGGGTTGAGGAGCGCAAACCAAAGCCGCTCTTGAGCCGCCACGATGTCGTAGAGATTGAGGGAGCCGGCCAAGATGATGACACCGACCAAGCTCATGCCGAGCGACAGCTCATAGCTGATCATTTGAGCCGTCGAACGAAGCGCTCCCAAAAGGGAGTACTTGCTTTGCGACGCCCAGCCTCCGAGGGTGAGTCCGTAGACGCCGAGCGACGTCGTCGCTAGGAGGACCAGCACTCCTGCGTTCGGATTGAAGATCGAAAGCTGGATCGTCTGGCCAAAGAGCTCGATTGGCGGTCCAACCGGAATGACGGCAAAAGCCGCCAGTGCGACAAACAGGCTCACAACCGGCGCCAAGTGATACATCGGGCGGTCGGCGTCCTCGGGGATGATGTCCTCCTTGACGAAGAGCTTTACCGCGTCCGCAATAGGCTGGCCAAGCCCCCAGATCCCCGTCCTGTTCGGTCCGAGTCGGAGCTGAAAGTAGCCGAGGAACTTTCGCTCAAACAGCATGACATGCGCAAAGACGGTGAGGAGAATGACGACGACCAACACCGACTTTACGGCGACGATCAAGAATGACTCCACCTTAGCCGACCTCCTCGGCAACGGGCTTGAGTGCGGCCACCTGGGTCTTGCCGGCTAGGCCGAACGCATTGACCGGCGCTTCGACGAGGCCCTTCGCCGCTTGCACGGTTCCAGGGATGACGGACTCACTGAGCCGGACGGTAAACGTCTGGGCGGCCCGTTCGTTTTCGAGCGTGAGCGCGTCCCCGTCCTCGACGCCGAGGCTTGCCGCATCGGCGGGATGGACGAGCGCTTCCGCCTTCGGCCGAGCCAAAGACACGCCCGCATCGAAGCGTGCAGTGCCTCCACCGGCAAACAACCGTTCGACAGCGATCAAGGTCAACCCACGCTCGGAAGCTCGAGAGGCTGCCATATCGCCAACGTGTGAACGACCGGCCACAGTCAACGCTCCGGGCGCTGCCGGAAGCAGAGCTCCATCCGTCCAACCGGTGAGGCGCTGAATTTCCCACTCGAGCTCCTGGGCCGACTCGAAGAGTTTGAGGCCGAGCGCCTGCGCCACGCCGGAGAAGATCTCCCCGTCGACATGGGTCTCAAACTCCGGCTCCATCACTTGCTTGACGGCTTGCACCGTGCCGTCGAACGACGTGTACCGTCCCGTCTTCGCAGGGAAACCTGCCGCGGGAAGCACGACGTCCGCATACTTGGCCGTCTCTGTGAGGAACAGATCTTGCACCACGAGGAACGGCACGGCCTCGAGCGCCTTGGCGACGAGCGCCCGATCCGGATAGGTCCCCATCAAGTTCGCGCTTGCGAGGTAAAGCGCCTGCAGGTTACCGGCGGCCGCCTCCTCCAACATCCGACCCGTATCGAGCCCGGCGCCTTGAGGAAGCTCTGCTCGCCACACTTCCTCGACGGCCTTCCGCCCTTCCTCATCGAGCGCCTTGTATCCGGGAAGTCGATCGGGACGAACTCCGAGCGCGTCCGCGGCCCAAGCGTTGTTTTGCTCGCCCGGGATCAGGAGGTGAACTTCGCTGCCCGCTTGCTTGAAACGGCCGAGCAACTGGACGAGCGACGCCCCAACTTGCGGGTCTCGGCCACTCCAAATCGCAACCAAGCGCTCCGTGCCCTTGAGCGCTTCAAACACGGCGTCGCCATCGAGCACGGACGAGATCTCGTCAGGCAGCGCTTTAAACTCGGTCAGACCGGCCCGGTACCTCGGCATCGCAGGGCCGACAGCGGCAATCTTTGCCCGGCCCTTTTCGCTGACCTTGCGCACGCGCAGGTCTGCGACGGGCGCCCTCTCGGCGAGAAGGATGTCGACGAGCAAGATCCCCGTGGCCCGGCTGATGTCGGTGATCCGGCCGGCAAATTCAGCGTTGGAGGCTACGTACTGTTCACCCGTGCGCCAGTCGACGTTGGGCGTGCCAAATCCGATCCGGGCAAGCTTTTGGAACAAGTACGCCTCTTCGTTGGTGAGGCGAGCTCCGCCGATTGCGCCGATGGACTCGCCGCCATGATCCCGCTTTGCGCTGCGAATGCGCAGAGCGATTTCCGAGAGGGCCTCCTCCCATGTCGTCGGCGTTAGCTCACCGTTTTTGCGAATGAGCGGCTGAACCACCCTATTCGCTTCGTCACCGACAAATCCGTAGTTGAAGCGCCCGCGGTCGCACAGCCAGCCACCGTCCGTATCCGGATTGTCGCCGCCCAGCACCCGCAGCAGCTTGCCAAATCGGAAGTCGAGTTTGGTGCTGCAGCCGACGGAGCATCCGGTGCACACCGACGACCCGCGGGCCAAATCCCACGGGCGCGCCTTGAAGCGATAAAGATCGGACGTCAAAGCGCCGACCGGGCACAACTCGATCACATTGCCGGAAAAGTACGAGTTGAACGGATCGCCGTCGGCAGTCGTCACCACGTTTTCGTGCGCCCGCTCCGCGATGACCAAGTGCTGCTCTTGCGTGATCTCGTTATCAAACCGGGTGCACCGCCGACACAGAATGCAGCGCTCCTGGTCCAGAACGATGAAATTGCCGAGGTCGACGGCTTTTGGTTTGCGCACTTTCGGGTCGAGCGAGCGGCTCGTCGCTGCCCCGTGCCTAAAGGTGTTGTCCTGAAGCGGACACTCGCCGCCCTTGTCGCAGACCGGGCAGTCCAGCGGGTGGTTGAGCAACAGAAACTCGATGACGCCTTTCTGCAAACTCGTCACCGTGTCCGACTGGGTGTTTACCACCGTGCCGTCGGATACCGGAAAGGTACAGGCCGTTACGGGTTTGCGTTGCCCTTCAACTTCGACCAAGCACATGCGGCATACGCCCGCCGGGTCCAGCTTGGGATGGTAGCAAAAGACCGGAATCTCGACGCCGGCGTACTTCGCCGCCTCGACGAGGAGCATCCCCTTCGGAACTTGCACCTCTTTTCCGTCTACGGTGATCGTCACCATCTCTTGACTCACGCCGAACGCACCTCCCGGGCAACAAGGCCGCAAGCCTTACCTGCGACGTGGGCTTCGAACTCATGAGCGAAGTGGGTCAAGACCGACTGCAGGTACGTGATGGAGAAGTCCGAAAGCAGACAGATCGTCGTACCGCTCATGGTCCCTTTGAGTGATCGAAGCGTTTCCAAATCCTGCATCGTGCCCTCGCCGCGCTCGATCCTCCGGAGTACGCGTGCGGTCCATGCCGTGCCCTCACGACACGGAGTGCACTGTCCGCACGACTCGTGAGAGAAGAAGTCGGCATAGTAAAGGGCCGTTCGCACCATACAGACGGACTGGTCAAAGACGATGACGCCCGCCGTGCCCAAAATCGACCCGGCTGCTGGCACGGAGTCGAAGTCAAGCGGAAGGTCGAGCTTGTCGGGGAGCAACACCGGCGACGAGGCGCCGCCCGGTTGCACCGCCTTGAGCGTACTGCCCGGCAACATGCCGCCGGCATGCTCTTCGAGAAGTTCGCGCAACGTGACGCCTAGGGGCAACTCGTAGTTGCCGGGGCGTTTGACCTTGCCGCTCACGGAGAAAATCTTGGGTCCAGGGCTCTTTTCGGTGCCGATCGACTTAAACCAGTCGGCGCCCCGCTCGATGATGAATCGAACGTTGCAGAGCGTCTCGACGTTGTTGATGATGGTCGGCATCCCGTAAAGGCCCGACACCGCCGGGAACGGAGGTTTCAGCCGAGGCTCGCCCCGCCCGCCCTCGAGCGAGCTGAGCAGGCCCGTCTCCTCGCCGCAAATGTACGCGCCGGCGCCCCGGTGTACCGTGATCGCCTGCGAATAATCGGAGCCGAGGATCTTCTCTCCGACATAACCTTTGGCCTTGGCCTGTGCAAGCGCCTTGGTGAGCACGTCGTAGCCGCGCTTAAACTCGCCTCGGATGTAAACGAAGGAGTGCGCGCAGTTGGTGGCGTAAGCCGCCAGCAGAATGCCTTCGATCAACAGATGCGGATTGTACTCGAGCAGCATCTTGTTGTTGAAGGTTCCCGGCTCGCTCTCGTCCGCGTTACAGCACAAGTAGCGAGGTCTGCCGTCGTTCGGCAGAAATCCCCACTTCACACCGGCGGGAAAGCCTGCTCCGCCCCGCCCTCGTAGGCCCGACGCTTTAACCTCTTCGAGCACCTCGGAGGGCGACATGCCGCTCAGTGCCTTTCGCAGCGCCTGGTATCCGCCTTGCGACTCGTAGACTTCAATATCGGCGAGATCGAGCTCGCCGATTCCTTTGGTCAGTACCGGTTCAAATCCCACAGGTAATCCTCCTGTCAACCGGCTTTCTTGGGCGGGATTCCAAAGCGATCCGAGATCGCCCGGGGATCTTCGCCCTTCCGAATGGCATCGATGATTGCATCGGCACGCTCGTGGTTCACGTTGCCGCAGTATTCCAAGTTTACCTGGATCGCCGGAGCCCCGTCGCAAGCTGCGACGCACTCGCCCGTGACGAGCAGCGTGATCAGGCCGTCGGGCGTGGTCTCTCCGGCCTTGATGCCGAGCTTGCTCTCCAGGTAGCGCGTGAGGTCATCGGCGCCCGATAGCCCGCACGTGATGTTTCCACAGACGGTGATCACGTACTTGCCCATCGGACTGCGATGGTACAGTGAGTAGAACGAGCAAACGGACTCGACATAGGAGGGCGTGGTGCCCAGCATGTCGGCAATCGCCTCGATATCCTCGTCCGCCACGTGCCCCCTCACCTCTTGTGCGAGGTGGAGGAGCGGCATGATCGCCGACTTGGCTTGAGGGTAGCGGGCGAAGATCTCTTCGATCTCGTCGGCCCGTGTCGTCACCCAATCCGGCTTACTCATCGGTCAACCTCCCCAAAGACGGGGTCGACGGTGGCGACGACCGCAACCATGTCCGCCACCAGCTCTCCCCGGATCATCTCCGGAATTGCAAAGGTGTTGTAGAACGAAGGCGGCCTCGTCCTCACGCGCCACGGCTTGTTCTTGCCGTTGGAGACGATGTAGTAGCCGATCTCGCCCCTTGGGCTCTCCAAGGAGATGTACACTTCGCCCTCAGGCACGTCAAAACCGTAAGAGACGAGCTTGAAGTGATGGATGAGCTCTTCCATCTTCTGACGCACTTGCTCTTTGGGCGGCAGTACGATCTTGCGATCGTCGATCTTCCAAGCGCCCTGGGGCAAGCGGTCGAGGACCTGACGACAAATCTTGTGCGACTCCTCGAGCTCCCGCACCCGCACCCAGTACCGATCCCACACGTCTCCGTTCGTGCCGACCGGCACTTCGAAGTCGAGCTCAGGATAGATAAGGTACGGGAATGCCCGCCGCACGTCGTAATTTACGCCGCTCGCTCTCAAGTTGGGGCCGGTAAGGCCATAGGCGATCGCCTTCTCGGCGCTGATGCGTCCGACGCCCTTTACCCGGTCGAGGAAGATCGGGTTGTCGTTCAAGATTGCCTGCAGGTCGGCCAGGCGCTTGGGGAACTTTTCGAGGTACGCCGCCACGATGTCACCAAAGTGATCGGGCAGATCTTTTGCGAGGCCGCCCACGCGAATGTAACTTGGGTTCATGCGAGCGCCGGTCGTCTCTTCGAAAATGTCGAGAATCCCTTCACGCATGTCGAACGCGTAAAAGAAGATGCTCTGCGCGCCCATGTCGAGGCCGGTCGTGCCGAGCCACGCCAAATGGCTCGCGATGCGTTGGAGCTCGGCAAGGAGAACCCGAGCATACGTCGCTCTGGGAGGAGCCTCTACCCCAAGCAACTTCTCGACGCCCAGCACATAGGCGAGGTTGTTCGACATCGGCGAGAGGTAGTCCATGCGGTCGATGACCGTAATGGCCTGCTCCCACGTGAGGTTCTCCGCGCTCTTTTCGATTCCGGTATGGAGGAACCCGACCTCGGGAACACAGTCGACGACCGTCTCACCGTCAAGCTCGAGGATGAGGCGGAGCACGCCGTGGGTACTCGGGTGGTGTGGACCGACACTGATGATCATGTGATCGTCGTCGGTTCGCTCCACTTTGTATCCGCGGGGATCTATGTGTTCGAGCGGTAGGTCCGCAGGGTCTATCTTGGCCATGTTTCCCACCCCTGCCTCAGATGAATTGACACGCAAAAAGGCGTCCCGGGCCCTGCATTTTTAAGCAAGCCGAGATCAGTTGCCTT
>CAYRIY010000001.1:143228-176630 GCA_964424335.1 uncultured Clostridia bacterium | reverse complement strand
AGAGATTGCTCGTTCACATTTTGCCATTGTGAGCGCCGCTTCGACCAGATTTTGTTGCCGCTCGCCGAGTCCGTATGGTATACTACACGACGGTGTAATCACACACGTCGACGGACTTTGGCGCTGGTGCCCCCCAAGCCTTTAGCGGGCCGGGCGGGAAGCGCCGAGGGAGGAGGTCGGCGGAGGACAAACCGTAGGAGAAAGGAGGTGGACGAACATGGCAGTGATCACGATGAAACAACTGCTTGAGTCAGGCGTCCACTTCGGGCATCAGACCCGCCGATGGAACCCTAAAATGGCGCCGTACATCTTTACCGAGCGGAACGGGATCTACATCATCGATCTGCAAAAGACGGTCCGCAAAGTCGAGGAGATGTACCACTACGTCAAGAACCTGGCGCAAGACGGCGGCACCGTACTGATCGTCGGCACCAAGAAGCAGGCGCAAGAGACCGTGCGGATCGAAGCGTCCCGCTGCGGCATGCCATACGTCAACGAGCGTTGGCTGGGCGGTATGCTCACCAACTTCAAGACGATCAAAAGCCGGGTCGATCGCCTGCAAAAGCTCGAGGAGATGGAGACCGACGGCTCTTTTTACGTACTTCCCAAAAAGGAAGTGCTGGAGCTTCGTAAAGAGAAAGAGCGCCTCTATCGCTTCTTGGGCGGCATCCGCAACATGCGCAAGATTCCCGATGCAGTCTTCATCATCGATCCTCGCAAAGAGCGAATCGCTGTCGCCGAGGCGCGCAAGCTCGGTATCCCGATCATCGCGATCGTCGATACCAACTGCGATCCGGATGAGATCGACCTCGTCATTCCCGGCAACGACGACGCGATCCGGGCGGTACGGCTCCTTACCGGCAAACTCGCCGACGCGGTGATCGAGGGAAGAGAGGGCCTCGAAGAAGGCGGCGCTGACGCGGCCCAGGCTCAAGGTGAAGCAGATGCCCAGGCCGAGGCGGCCGATGAGGTCCTCGAAGCCGCGCCGGTCGAGTCTTAAGCAAGATACGACAATGCACTCTAGGCGGATATCCGCCTCGCTAACCGTCCGAGGGCGAGATCACTCTCCAAGAGGAACATTTCGTTTCTTGAAGGGGGCGGCTCGCCCTCACTTTTGGATTGACCCGCACATAACGGAGAGATCCTAATTCGAAGGGAGGAGCACCATGGCAAATATTACGTCCCAAATGGTGAAAGAACTCAGAGAGCGCACCCAAGCCGGCATGATGGATTGTAAAAAGGCGCTGCAAGAGACCGGCGGCGACATGGAGAAAGCCATCGACTACCTGCGCGAGAAGGGACTTGCGCAGGCGGCGAAGAAGGCGGGTAGGCTCGCTTCGGAGGGCTTGGTCGAAGCATATATTCACGGTGATGGCCGCATCGGCGTCTTGATCGAAGTGAACTGCGAGACCGACTTCGTGGCAAAGACCGATGAGTTCAAAGAGCTCGTCCGGGAGCTCGCGATGCAGGTCGCGGCGCTCAAGGCGGAGTATGTCAGCCGAGAGGATGTCCCCGAAGACGTGCTCGAGCGCGAGCGCGAAGTCAATCGCCAGCGCGCGCTCAACGAAGGCAAGCCCGCCAACGTCGTCGACCGGATCGTCGATGGACGAATCGAGAAGTACTTCGAGGAAGTATGCCTCCTCGAGCAGCCGTACGTTCGAGACAACGACAAGAAGATCAAAGACCTCATTCAGGAGAAAATCGCCAAAATCGGCGAGAACATTCAGGTCCGCAGGTTCGTTCGCTACGAGCGCGGCGAAGGCCTCGAGAAGCGATCCGAAGACTTTGCCGCCGAAGTACAGGCTCAGTTGAGCAAGTCTTAATCGCGCTCCTGGGTAGAGACAGGAGTACGTCGGCCCGTACCCGAAGATCTATGGGACGCGAAAAACTGCGCCAGCCGTTTTTCGCGTCCAGTCTCTTTCCATACCGGCCTTCGGTTTGGCCGCCCCGCTTTCAAACTTTGATATCGATGTGGAATGAGCTTCATTTCATTTAGACGTTCAAGTATGGATCAGGAGGATTCCTGTGAGCAAGCTCAAGTACCGGAGGGTCGTCCTTAAGTTAAGCGGAGAGGCTCTCTCCGGAAACCAGGGTTTCGGGCTCGACATGGACGTCCTGATGCGGATCTCCGAACAGATTCAAAAAGTGACGGAGCTCGGCGTCGAGGTCGCAGTCGTAGTCGGTGGGGGCAACATCTGGCGCGGCGCGGTAGGTAGCGCCCACGGTATGGACAAGGCGACCGCGGATTACATGGGGATGTTGGCGACCGTCATCAATGCTTTGGCGCTGCAGGATACGATGGAGAAGATCGGGCTCGATACGAGGGTGCAAACCGCGATCGAGATGCGCCAAGTGGCTGAGCCCTATATCCGAAGGCGCGCCATACGTCACCTTGAAAAAGGGCGCGTCGTCATCTTTGCATCCGGCACCGGCAACCCCTACTTCACCACGGACACGACGGCCGCGCTTCGTGCCGCCGAAATCGAGGCAGAAGTGATCTTGATGGCCAAAAGGGGCGTCGACGGAGTCTACACCGCAGACCCCAACAAGGATCCCGCAGCAAAGAAGTTCGACTCGCTCGACTACATCGATTTGCTGAACGAAAGGCTGGCAGTCATGGATTCGACGGCCACATCCTTGTGCATGGACAATCGCATTCCGATCATCGTGTTCGATTTCAACGAAAACGATCACATCCTCAAGGCCGTATGCGGCGAAAAAGTCGGCACGATTGTGGGGGGAGAAAGGTCATGATAGAGGACGTTATCAAAGAGGCCGAAGACCGAATGAAGTCAGGCGTCCAGGCGGCGAAGAACGATTTTGCCGGCGTGCGGACGGGACGGGCGAACACGTCGCTCCTCGACCGTGTCACGGTTGAGTACTATGGCACGATGACGCCCCTCAACCAGCTCGCCACCATTTCGGCGCCGGAGGCGCGCATGCTTGTCGTCCAACCATGGGACAAGACGCAGATCCAAGCCGTTGAGAAAGCGATCCTCCAGTCGGATCTCGGGCTTACGCCAAGCAGCGACGGCGCGGTAATCCGCATCGCCATTCCGCAATTGACCGAGGAGCGCCGCAAGGATCTCGTTCGGCTTGTGCGAAAAGTTGCGGAAGAGAAGCGCGTAATCATCCGCAATGTGCGCCGAGACGCCAATGACCAGTTGAAAGAGCTTGAAAAAGAGAAGCTTGCCTCCGAGGACGAGGGGCGCCGTGCGATGGAGCGCATTCAGGAACTGACCGATCGCTACATCAAAGAGATCGATGCCCTCCTGGAAGCGAAAGAGAAGGAGATCATGGAGGTCTGATCTTTGGCGAACGCCGATAGTCCGGATGTCGTTGGCTACGAGTACGAATTGGCGCTCGAGCGATGCAAAGAGCAGGGGATCGAACCGGTGACGAAGTTGACCGGTTACAGCGGCAGCGATGGTGTCGTGCGCGTCGTCAGGCAGCAGTGGAGGGGCGGATCCTTGATATTGACCTGCGCGCACGAGGCATGGTCCTGATCGCGGCCTTTTCGTCGATCGGGACCACCTCCCATTCTATCCGAAGAGTGAAAGGATCGATCCTCCATTATGTTGGGAGAGTACACCAAAAATGTCCCTGATTCCCAAGTAGCCCTCACCGAAGCAGACCTCGAGGCGCTCATCGATCCAAAGCGGCTTCCACGCCATATCGCCGTGATCATGGACGGCAATGGCCGGTGGGCGCGCCGGCGTTCACTGCCGCGGCTTGCCGGATACCGACCGGGCATTCAAAGCCTCAAGCAAACCACGAGGCATTGCGCGGAACTTGGCATCGAGATTCTCACCGTATACGCATTTTCAACGGAAAATTGGAAGCGGCCGAAAGAAGAAGTAAACTTCCTCCTAAAATTAATGGATGAAGTCCTCGACCGCGAGCTCGAAGAGTTACACCAAAACGGGATTCAAGTCCGCATCATCGGGCGCCTCAACACCTTTGATCCACCACTTCTTGCCAAGTTCAAGCGTGCCGAAGAGCTGACGAAAGACAATCACCGTCTGATCCTCAACGTCGGCTTCAATTACGGGGGGCGGGCGGAGATCGTAGACGCCGTGAAATCCCTCGTCGCACGTGCGGCCTCCGGCGCTTTGAGCCCGGAGTCGATCGATGAGGAGCTCCTGTCTCAATCCATGTACACGTCGGGCCTACCCGATCCCGACCTGTTGATCCGAACGGGAGGCGACTCCCGCATCAGCAACTTCCTCCTTTGGCAACTCGCCTACACCGAGATTTGGATTACGCCCGTCTGCTGGCCTGAATTCGGCAAGCTTCACCTGCTCCAGGCGATCCTCGACTACCAGCAGCGGGAGCGACGATTCGGGAGAGTGTAAATGCTCAAGCGAATCGTAACAGCGTCCGTCGGCATCCCCCTGTTTTTGGGACTCCTCTATCTGGGCGATTGGTACTGGCTCGGACTCATCATGGTCCTTGCGGCGCTCGGAGCGACAGAGAGCGCGCGCCTTGGGTTTTTCGGATCCTTCGAGAGATTTCGGGTCCTCGGAGCAATCGGGGCATTGACGGCCACAGTCGGCGCATACATTGGCGGTGGAGGCGGCGGTATCGGCAGTGTCTTAACCGGCGGGGCGACGCTCGCGTACACGGCGTGGCTAGGCTACTACGCGCTCAAGCCTTCGAAACCCGGGCGTGGAGAGATCCCGTGGCTGCATGCGTTTTCAGTGTCACTCTACCCTGCGGCGTACTTTGCGCACCTCGGCTTGCTTCGGGGTGAAGGCCTGGCGGCGGCATTGCTGCCCGTGCTCGTTACGTGGGCCACGGATACGGCGGCGTACTTCACCGGCTCTCGTTTTGGAAAAACGCCGCTCGCTCCCCGAATAAGTCCGAAGAAGACGGTTGAGGGCGCGCTCGGCGGCCTCATCTTTGGAGTCGCCGTTGCAGCGGTGTTCGGTCACTTCGTCGCGAGCGCCCCGCTCACATGGGCCGCACTTGGCCTTGCGGCCTCGGTGGCCGCGCAAGGCGGCGACCTCATCGAATCCGGCCTCAAACGAAAGGCCGGGGTGAAGGATTCGGGAGCCTTGCTTCCGGGGCACGGAGGCGTCCTCGACCGCTTCGACAGCTTGATGATCTCCGGTACCGTCGTCTACTACCTTCTCCTTGCCATGAGGTGACCCAATGCGCCTCAGGGCGCGCCTATCCATTGCGGCGGCGCTTGTGTTGATCGCCGGTCTCGCGCTCTCCCGGACCCTGGTGGGCTACGTGAGCCCGTTTATCTTGGCCGTCTTCATGGCCTGCGTCATCGATCCCGTGGTCGATCGGCTCGAAGCGAGAGGCATCCCAAGGTCGATCGGCGCTTTGGGCGCGATTATAGCCCTTGGCGCCGGTGTGCTTGGCGCCGCCTGGGCGCTGCTCGCCAACGTCATGCGCGAAGTTGAGACCCTGCGGTCGAAACTTCCCGAATACGCATCCGGCGTGCGCGGCCTCGTCGATTCACTGCGAGGCGTCGCCGAAGGGCTTCTCTCGGAGTTGCCGCACCCATTCGACGAGGCGGTCGAACGGGGCATCCAAAACGTGAGCGAAGCGCTAGGCCAGGCCGCCACCGATTTGCTCGGCCGTGCGGGAGCCCTTCCGGGCCTCTTCCTCGTCGGGCTCGTCGCCTTGATCACCACCTACTTCCTGTCGCGAGACAAAAGGGAACTCGGCGATTTCTTCATTCGACTCTTTCCGCCTTCATGGCGGCCGGAACTGCGGCGACTAAAGACCGAGATAACCGGTGGACTCGTCGGCTTTGTGCGAGCGCAACTGATCTTGGTCGCGCTAAGCGCAGGACTCTCCGTCGGGGGCCTGCTCGTATTTGGTTATCCCTATGCTTGGCTGCTCGGCATTTTGGCAGGCGCACTCGACCTCGTGCCCATGGTCGGTCCTTCGGGCGTCTTCGTTCCGCTGATTCTCATTTGCGCCCTGGCCGGGGAGTGGAGCCGCGCGATCGGCACCGCTTGTGTGTGGCTCACTGTGCTTCTCGTACGACAAATCGTAGAACCGGACGTCGTCGGCAGACACGTCGGGCTCCACCCCCTTACCACACTTCTGGCCGCCTACCTTGGCGGCGCCTGGCTCGGGTTGCATGGACTCTTACTTGGGCCCGTCGTCGCCATCGCCGTCAAGGCGATCTGCGTCGTGAGCGTGTTGCCGCATTTACGCCGGGATGAGTAGCGCGCCGCCCGCTTGGTCTTGTGGTATAATTCATGGAAGGGATTGGTGATGTGGTTGTGGCTGTTGGCGTGGCGGTGCTTGGATCGACCGGTTCGATCGGGACAAGCGCCCTTGATGTCCTCCGAGCGCAAAAAGACCATTTCCGAGTCGTCTCACTTGCTGCCGGCAAAAACTCCGCCGCCTTGATCGAGCAGGCGCGCGAGTTTTCTCCGCGCCTTGTGTCCGTCGCCGACGCCGACACGGCCGATGAGGTGCGAAAAGAACTGGGGGAAGGGACGCGCGTCGTCTATGGACCCGAGGGCCTCGTCGAAGCAGCGATGGTAGACGAAGCAAGCACCGTAATCGCTGCGGTGGTGGGCGCAGTCGGGATCGAAGCTGTCCTTGCCGCGCTCCGGGCGAACAAGCGCGTCGCGCTTGCTAACAAGGAGACGCTCGTCGCTGCAGGAGATCTTGTGACGGGGCTACTCAAGAAGGGCTACGGCGAATTGCTTCCGGTCGACAGCGAGCACGCCGCGATCCACCAGTGCCTAAATGGCGCTCGCACAAATGAAGTGAGTCGCCTCATCCTAACCGCCTCAGGGGGCCCGTTTCGAACGGCGCCGCTGGACCACATCAATCAGGCGACGCCCGCTGAGGCCCTTAAACATCCTACGTGGAATATGGGCGGAAAGATCACGATTGATTCAGCGACGTTGATGAACAAAGGCCTCGAGGTGATCGAGGCCCACTGGCTCTTTGGCATGGACTACGATTCGATCGACGTCGTCGTACACCCGCAAAGCATCGTTCATTCCCTGGTGGAATTCGTCGACGGATCCGTGCTCGCGCAGCTTGGCGCCCCCGACATGCGCGTGCCGATTCAATACGCGCTCAACTACCCTGAGCGAACGCCCGGCAGGTGGCGCCCGTTTTCGCTCGTCGAAGCGGGCGTCCTCACCTTCGAACCGCCTGATGTCACCCGTTTTCCTGCGCTTAGGTTGGCATATGACGCAGGGCGGATCGGGGGCACGGCGCCATGCGTCCTCAATGCCGCAAACGAAGTCGCCGTCGCATTTTTCCTAAAAGAAGCGTGTCGCTTCGGCGACATTCCCGCATGCGTCGAAGAGACGCTCGCCGCACACAGCCCGAGGGCCGTGGAGAGCCTGGACGATGTGCTGGATGCGGATCGGTGGGCGAGAGAAAAGGCAGCGCACGTTCTGGAGAGACTGTTGGTATAAGGTTGCCCGTTGTTTTTGGCAACCGACTCGGGAAGGGTGATGCCCATGTTCGATGCGGCGAGCGTCTTTGAATTTGCTGAAAGCGCCATGCTTACGATCGTCAGCTTCGTCGTGATCTTCGGTTTGATCGTGTTCTTTCACGAGCTCGGGCACTTTGCAGTGGCGAAGATGGCCGGCGTGCGCGTCTTTGAGTTCGCACTCGGGTTTGGTCCCGTCCTTGGGCGAACGAGGATCGGCGAGACGCAGTACTCGATCCGTGCGTTTCCTCTAGGTGGGTTTGTGAAGTTCGCGGGGATGGACGCCGCGCTCACGTCGGATCAGGAGATTCCCGAAGACGACGACAGAAACTTTCATAAAAAACCTCTCTGGCAGCGCATGGCCATCATCGCCGCCGGACCTTTCATGAACTTTTTCCTTGCATTCTTACTCATTGCCGGGTACTACATGACGGTCTTCGTGCCTCCGACCATCACGGGGGTCGTACCGGGAAGTCCGGCGGACCAGGCAGGCCTGCTTCCAGGAGACGTGATCGTATCCGTCGAAGGCGTATCGACCGACTCTGCAGAAGACGTCATTCGCCGAATACAGCCTAATCCCGGCGCCGAACTCGAGCTCGTCTACAGGCGAGGAGACGAGCGGCGCAGCGCGATCGTGACGCCGCAACTCGATCCGGGTACAGGAGTCGGGCTGCTCGGGATCGAACTGAGAAGCCAGCCTCGCCTTAGCCCATGGCGGGCCGCGGTGCACGCCGCGGGCGACACGTGGAGGGGTACGGTCGGTCTCGTCAACGCCATCACCCAAATGGTCACAGGCAGAAGCGAAGTGGACGTCCGGGGGCCAATCGGCATCATTACGATCACCGGAGAGGCCGCGCGCCAGGGCATCGATGCGTTGATCTCACTTGCGATCGGGCTCAACATCAACTTGGGACTCATCAACCTCCTGCCGATACCCATCTTGGACGGAGGCTGGCTCGTCTTGCTTGCAATCGAGGGAATCCGAGGAAAGCCGCTCGAGCCGGAGCAACGAGGCTTGGCCCAATTCATCGGCCTCGTGGTCATCGTATTGCTCATGGTTTTCGCAGTTTATCAGGATGTCTTGCATCTGAGCGCATGACAAAAGGGGAAATCACCTCGTGAGAATGTCTGCACTGCTCGCGCCGACTTTGCGCGAAACGCCTGCAGAAGCCGAGATACCTTCGCATCGTTTGATGCTGCGGGCGGGGTTGATTCGAAAATCGGCGGGGGGGATCTACACTTATCTTCCGCTTGGTTACCGGGTGCTCAAGAAGATCATGGCCATCGTGCGCGAGGAAATGGACGCCTCGGGAGCCCAAGAGTTGATGCTCCCCATCGTCCAACCCGCGGAGCTTTGGCACGAAAGTGGGCGCTGGGGCGACTACGGGGACGAGATGTTCCGCCTGAGTGACCGCCACGGCCGCCAGTTTTGCCTCGGGCCCACCCATGAAGAGATCATTACCGATCTCGTCCGGAACGAAGTGCGCTCGTACCGGCAATTGCCGCTCAACCTGTATCAAATTCAAAATAAGTACAGGGACGAGATCAGGCCGCGTTTTGGCGTCATGCGCGGGCGAGAGTTCATCATGAAAGACGCCTACTCGTTCGATCGGGACGCCGAGGGGCTCGAGCGGAGTTATAACCTCATGTACGAGGCGTATAGCCGTATCTTCGAGCGGTGCGGCCTCGTGACGCACCCTGTGCTCGCCGACCCGGGCGCCATCGGAGGCAACGACACGCACGAGTTCATGGTCTTTGCGGACTCCGGAGAGGCGGCCATCGTTCATTGCGACACGTGTGACTACGCCGCGAACGTGGAAAAAGCCCAGACTCGGATTTCGGTCGGGACGCCCCCCGAGGCGGATTTGCCGCCGGTCCAGGAGATCAGCACGCCGGGCGTGCGAACCATCGACGAGCTCGAATCTTTTTTAAATGCGAGCCCCACCCGCATGATCAAGACGCTCGTGTACGTCGCGGACGACACGCCGGTCATCGCGCTCGTGCGCGGCGACCGAGAGCTGAACGAAGTAAAACTTATGCGAGCGCTAAATGCCTCGACGCTCGCCGCGGCGACGCCGGAGACGGTCGAACAAGTGACCGGAGCCCCGGTCGGTTTTGCCGGACCCGTCGGTCTAAAGGGCGTTCGCATCCTTGCCGACCATGAAGTGCTCGGCATCGACGACGGCGTAACGGGCGCCAATAAGGTGGACACGCACCTCATACACGTTCGATACGGACGGGACTACGAGGTGGACGAGGCGCTCGATCTACGAACGGCCGTTGAAGGGGACGGATGCCCCGTGTGCGAAGGTACCCTTCGGGCGACGCGCGGCATCGAAGTCGGACAAGTGTTCAAGCTGGGCGAGAAGTATTCAAAGGCCCTTGGCGCGACGTTTCTGGACGAGTCGGGCGAAGAGCGCTTTTTCGTCATGGGGTGTTACGGGATCGGCGTCAGCCGAACGATGGCCGCCATCATCGAGCAAAACCACGACGAAGACGGCATCGTTTGGCCGATGAGCGTCGCACCCTATCAGGCCGTGATCGTCGTCATTCGCCCCGAAGACGAGCGGCAAAAAGAGATTGCTGCCAAGCTCTACCGCGACCTTTGGCAAAGCGGTGTCGAGACGGTATTGGACGACCGTGAGGAGCGTCCGGGCGTCAAGTTTAAAGACGCAGACTTGATCGGGTTTCCCGTGCGCATCGTCGTTGGACCGAAGACCGTCGAATCGGGTAGCGTCGAATTGCGAGACCGGGCGACAAAAGAACAAGACGTCCTCGCTCTCGAGGACGTGGTGGACCGCGTGCTCGGAAAGACGCGCGTACGCACCACTGCATAGCGAGGTTGAGCCGGCCTTGAGAGTGGCAGCGATCATTCCCGCATTCAACGAAGAGAAGACGATCGGATCCGTCGTCTCCGTCGTCAGGCGGTGGCAGGCCGACGAAGTGATCGTCGTCGACGACGGCTCGTCGGACAGGACGGCCGAGATTGCAAGGAGCGCAGGAGCAAACGTCATCAGACTCTCGGAAAACGTCGGCAAAGGGGGGGCGATGAAAGCAGGCGCCCTTGCCACGGAAGCGGAGGTCGTTCTCTTTGTCGACGCCGACCTAACCGGGCTCACGCATGACCACTTGACCAGCCTTGCAAAACCTGTGCTAAATGGCGACGCAGACATGACGGTCGGCGTATTTGAAGAAGGTCGACTCACCACCGACATCGCCCAAAAGATTGCTCCGTTTCTATCAGGACAGCGAGCGATGTTGCGCCAGATCATCTTAGAAGTGCCCGGCCTCGAATCAAGTAGGTACGGGGTCGAAATGGCGATTTCACGACATGCGGAAAAGGCATCCTTGCGAGTGCGCAAAGTGGAGCTTAGACACCTCGCTCAAGTGACCAAGGAGGAGAAGCGAGGGTTTGTGAAAGGCTTTCAAGCCCGCATGAGAATGTATTGGGAAATCATTCGATCGACGCGCGGCACGTAGCGTGCCCGCGAGCCCATCTCTTTCCTTGATCGTATCGGCGACACGTCAAGCGACCGATCGTCGACAGCCGCTCCCAGCCGGTCCCAATCGGCAACACCCAACTCTAAACGGAGGACCCCTGCTATGGACGGTGTATACCGCATCTTTCCCGATTCCCGCGAAGCGACCATCGGCAAGCTCCTCGAGATTACGGGCGTTCAAAGCGATGCCTACGAATCGCTCCGCGACTATGAGGTGCGCTTCATCGACGTCGACCCATTGGACAAGTCTTGGAGCATCCACGTTCGGACGCACGATTCTTGCCCTCAATACTACATCGATCGACTTGAAAGCGAACTCGCATCTTGCGTCCCGGGCGTCGGACAAGTGCGCCTATGCTTCGAACAGACGGAGTCTCAACCTTTAAGCGCCGCACGAGCGATCGAAGGGCAGCAGGGAAGCGATCGATCATTGCAGTCGCAAAGCGCCGCGGTAGCGGTGGTCGACGAGGCTCCCCCTTTCCAAGGCAACGGGCATGCCAATGGGCATGCGCCGGCGGCAAACGAGAGCCGGGACGAGATGGACGAATATATGGAGATGATCGCCCGACGCGCCAAGGAATGGGCGACGTTTCAGGAGGCCCCGGAAAAGCGCGAGAAGCGAAAGGCGGAAGTTAAAGACGACGTGCTCCTTGGGCGACGAATCGCCGAAGAGCCGATCCCTTTGCAGGACGTGACGGACGAAGAGCGCAGCGTCGTAATCGAAGGTGAAGTGATCGCATTTGAAGTCCGGGAGTTGCGATCGGGTCGCAAGCTAATTACGTTCGATGTGAGCGACAAGACGGACTCGATCGGCGCGAAGATCTTCGAGAATGAAGATTCGCAAGGGTTTTCCCTGGCCGTCGGCGACTGGGTCCGCGTGCGGGGCGGCGCTCAGTTCGACCGCTTTTCAGGCGAGCTCACGCTGATGCCTCGAGACATCATGCGCGTTCCGGCGCCCCCGTCGCGCAAAGACGACGCCGAGACGCCGCGCGTTGAGCTTCACCTCCACACGAAAATGAGCGCGCTTGACGGCGCTGTCGACATTGATCCACTAATACGCATGGCGGCTGAATGGGGGCATCCGGCGATCGCCATCACCGACCACGGTGTCGTTCAGGCGTTTCCCGAAGCGTATGCCGCCGCTTCGGCCGCGGGGATCAAGTTGATCTACGGGGTCGAAGGTTACTTGGTCGAATCGCCGGAGAAAAGCAGCAAGATGTACCACATCGTCTTACTCGCCAAGGACGAGGTAGGCCTCGTCAACCTCTACAAACTCGTGTCGATCTCTCACTTGGAGTACTTCCACAGGCGTCCGCGCATCCCCAAGGAAGTGCTTAGCCAGTACCGTGAGGGCATCTGGGTAGGTTCGGCCTGCGAGGCGGGCGAGTTGTACCAGGCGATCCTAAGCGGCGCCCCGGATGAAAAAGTGCGAGAGATCGCCGAGTTCTACGATTACCTTGAGATTCAACCCTTGGCGAACAACATGTTTCTCGTGGACGACGGCCACGTGAGCGGCCCCGAAGACCTAAGAGCGATCAACCGCAGGATCGTCGCCTTAGGCGAAGAGCTCGGCAAGCCGGTCGTGGCTACGGGGGACGTCCATTTCCTAAAACCCGAGGACGAGATTTTCCGGCAAATCATCATGGCAGGGCACGGCTTTGACGTCGAACGCCCGACGCCGCTCTATTTGCGCACGACCGCCGAGATGCTCGAAGAGTTTTCATACCTGGGCGAGGAGAAGGCGTACGAAGTCGTCGTCACGACGCCGCGCGCGATTGCGGAGTCCACGAAGGAGATGCGGCCCGTTCCCGCCGGATTTCACCCGCCCACGTTGGAGGGGGCCGATGAAGAGATACGGGAGATGGCTACTTCCAATGCAAAGCGAATGTACGGCGAAAATCTCCCGGATTTGGTGCGCGAGCGCCTCGACAAAGAGCTGGCGTCGATCATCGACAACGGGTACGCCTCGCTTTACCTGATCGCGCACAAACTCGTGGCTAAGTCGCTCGAGGACGGCTACCTCGTAGGCTCTCGAGGATCCGTCGGTTCTTCCTTCGTCGCCACGATGTGCGGCATTACCGAAGTGAACCCGTTGCCGCCGCATTATGTTTGCACGGCGTGCCACTATTTCGAGGTGTTTGACGACGGCAGTTATGCGTCCGGGCGAGACTTGCCGCACAAGGCGTGTCCGACGTGCGGCGAGCGCCTGCACCGGGATGGGTTCGACATTCCCTTCGAGACGTTCCTAGGATTTCACGGCGATAAGGTGCCGGACATCGACCTCAACTTTTCCGGAGAGTACCAACCCCATGCGCACAAGTACGCGGAGCAGCTCTTTGGTTCGGATCGGGTGTTCCGTGCCGGGACGATCGGTCGGCTCGCCGAACGCACCGCGTACGGCTACGTACGAAACTTTTTGGATTCCAAAGGCGTCCAGGCTCGCATGGCCGAAATCAACCGGCTCGTGCGCGGGTGCTCTGGGGTCCGTCGCACGACCGGCCAGCATCCGGGAGGGCTGATGGTCGTCCCCGAAGGCCGTGAGATCTACGAGTTCACGCCGATCCAACGTCCCGCGAACGACGATTCGACCGACATCATTACGACACACTTCGACTGCGACACGATCCATGACACGTTGGTGAAACTCGACATTCTCGGACACGACGACCCTACGATGCTGCGCATGCTCGAAGACCTCACAGGCGTCAATGTGCGCGAGATCCCAATCGACGATCCGGAGACGCTCAAGATTTTCTCCGGCCTTGAGAGCCTTGGAATCGACAAGACCGCCGCGTCGGGGGAGGTCGGGACGCTTGCCATTCCCGAGTTTGGCACGCGCTTTGTCCGGCAGATGCTCATCGAGACGCGCCCGACGACGGTGGGCGAGCTCATTCGCATCTCCGGCCTCTCACACGGGACGAATGTGTGGACGGGCAACGCTCAAGAGTTGATCAAAAACAAGACCTCGACGCTCAAGGAAGTAATCGCCACTCGGGACGACATCATGACCTACTTGATTCGTCAAGGGCTTTCGCCCGGCGAAGCGTTCGCCATTTCGGAACGGATCCGAAAAGGCCGGGGCGTCTCGGAAGAAGACGAGCAAAAGATGCTTGGCAAAGGCGTTCCGAAGTGGTACATCGAGTCGTGCCGAAAGATCTCGTATCTGTTTCCCAAAGCTCACGCTGCCGCCTACGTGATGATGGCCCTCAGGATCGCATACTTCAAAGTCCATCACCCCCTAGCGTTTTACGCAGCCTACTTTTCGGTGAGGGCGGGCGATTTCGACGCCGATCTGGTCGTCCAAGGCGAGCGAGTTTGCCGATCGGAGATCGAGCGGCTCGAAGCAAAGGGCAACGAGGCGACCGCGAAGGAGAAGGGGACCGTCACCGTCTTGGAAGTAGCGCTCGAGGCGATGGCGCGCGGGGTCCGCTTTCATCCGGTCGACATTTATGTCTCCGATGTCGAGCGTTTCCTAATCGAAGGCGATGGGCTCCGCTGCCCTCTCGCGTCGATCCAAGGAGTGGGCGATGCAGCGGCCCGGTCCCTAGCGGAGGCGAGAGAGCGCCCGTTTACCTCGATCGAGGACTTACAGCGCCGGGGCAAAGTGAGTAAGACCGTCATCGAGGCGCTGCGAAATCATGGCGCGCTCGGATCGCTTCCCGAGACTGATCAAATCGCGCTCTTTTAGCGCTCCAACACGCATCACATGTGGACTTGTCAAATGCAAGCAACGGTGATATAATGCCGTCGAGGTGAAGTTCAAGGCCCCGCCGGGGGCCTTGTCCTGTATTCAGGGTTCACCTATTTTCGGACGGCGGCATGTTTCTCTTTTTGCGTAAAAGAGTGGGCGACCCCCACTCTTTCGTACTGTCAAGGGGAGCCTAACGAGCCGGGACCGCCCCTAAACGACCGCGGATTTTGCGCGAAGCGCGACAGCCTATGATGCGGAAGGTCCGCTCCTGTCGCGACGGCCGCAATTGTCCCATGGGAGAGCGCGAAATGTGGGTATGACGAGGCAAAAGATCGAAGCCCTGACATCGGAGCTGGCGACTGAGATTGCCGCAGCGTCAGGCCTCGAACTTGTCGACGTCGAGTACGTCAAAGAGCCGAGTGGTTACTACTTGCGAGTGTTCATCGATAAGGAGACCGGCGTGACCCTCGACGACTGTCAACTGGTGAGCGAAGCTTTGAGTGATCGGCTCGATGAGATCGATCCGATCCCGGGAAGTTACTCGCTCGAAGTGTCGTCGCCCGGTCTGGATCGCCCTTTGAAAAAGCGATCGGATTACGAACGGTTTTGTGGTCGCACCGTCAAGCTGAGGACCTTCGCTCCGATCGATGGACGCAAAAACTGGAAGGGCGCCCTGCTCGGCCTCGACGGCGACGACGTCAGGGTGGAAGTGGACGGCGAGGAGTATGTCGTTCCGCTCAAGATGATCGCTCGGGCCAACTTGGTTCCGGAGTACTAAAAGTCCGCCATACAAGCGTTGGTTCGGACATAGGCCCAAGCTCGCCATGTGCGCGGACTTTTCGAAACAAGCTCCTATTTATGAAACGCCTTTGACAGGAGGAGAACGAGAGCGATGAATTTGGAGTTGGTGGGAGCCTTAAACGAGCTCGAGCGGGAAAGGGGCATCGCTAAAGAGATCCTGCTCGAGGCAATCGAGGCGGCAATCGTATCGGCGTACAAGCGAAACGACGACGCCGCCCAAAACGTGCGCGTCAGCGTCTCGGATACGAGCGGCCAGATTCAGGTGTTCGCCCAAAAAGAAGTCGTCGAAGAAGTATTCGACGAGGCGAACGAGATCTCGCTCGAGCAAGCTCGCAGGAAGGATCCTAACTACAACATCGGGGACATCGTCGAGGTCGAGGTGACTCCGAGGGACTTTGGCCGCATCGCCGCACAAACGGCCAAACAAGTCGTAATTCAACGGATCCGCGAGGCGGAGCGAGCGCTCGTATTCGAGGAATACTCAAACCGCGAAGGCGACGTCGTCACTGGCATCGTCCAGCGCTCAGAGTACCGCAACATCTTGGTTGACCTGGGCAAGGTCGAGGCCATTCTCCCACCGAGCGAACAAATTCCAAAAGAAAACTACTCGCATGGCGCCCGCATCAAGACTTATGTCAGCGAGGTTCGCGAGACGACCAAGGGTCCCCAGGTGATCGTCTCCCGAACGCATCCGGGCCTATTGAAGCGCCTTTTCGAGCTCGAAGTGCCGGAGATTCACGACGGCGTCGTCGAGATCCGAGCGGTGGCGCGCGAGGCCGGCAACCGCTCAAAGATCGCCGTCTCCTCCTCCGACCCCAACGTCGACCCGGTCGGCGCGTGTGTCGGCCCCCGCGGCATGAGGGTGCAAACCATTGTGCAGGAGCTCAAGGGCGAGAAAATCGACATCGTCGAGTACGACTCGGCTCCGGAGCGATTTATCGCCAACGCGCTCAGTCCAGCCCGCGTCTTGCGCGTCTATATAAACGAAGAGGAAAAGTCCGCAAGGGCCGTCGTGCCTGACCATCAACTTTCACTCGCGATCGGTCGAGAAGGACAAAACGCCCGGCTCGCCGCACGGCTTACCGGATGGAAGATCGACATCAAGAGCGACACGCAGATGGCGGAGCTCGCGCTCCTTGAGGCGCAGCGCAAGCTTGAAGCGGCCCAGCAGGCGAAAGCCGCAGCCGAGGAAGCCGCCAAGGCCGAGCCCGAACCGGCCATCGAGGAACCCGCTGCTGCCGAACCCGCGATCGACCATGTGGAGCCAGAGCCCATCGAGGAAGTGGCAGAGCCGGCCATCGAGGAAGTCCCCGCTGCGCTCGCAGAAGAGCCGGAGGAAGAGGCCGAGATCGTCGTGGAGGAGCCGCCCGTCGTCGAAGTGGACGACGTCATCCAGGACGACGATGTAGCCGAGGAAGACGAAATCGTACTGGAGATCCCTGAAGTCGTCTTCGAAGAGCTCGAAGAGGTCAAGGAAGAGACCGAAGAGGTCTTGCCAAAACCGCGGCGCACGCGGCCGAAGAAGGCTGAGCTGCAAGATCTTCACGAGTTGATCGAGGAAGAGGTCCTCGACGATGAAGAAGAGCTGCCGACGCTGTTTGGCGGCGATGACGACGACGATATCGACGACCTTGAAGATGTGGTCTTTGTAACGAACAGCGATGAGGACTTGACGCGGTCAGATTCCGGGCGCGGCAAGCGAAAAGGGAAGGGGTCCTCGAAGGATCAAGGGCCAAAGGATAAACTCGTCCTCAAAGACTTGGCCGAACTGCGCGCACTGCTCGATGCAAGGGAGAACGAGGATTCCTAAGCGCGCGGCGAATCGACCATGATCGGAGGCGCATGCTATGAAACAGCGCAAAGTGCCGATGCGGACTTGTGTGGGCTGTCGCGCCACGCGACCCAAAAAAGAAATGATCAGGGTCGTGCGCGACCCTGAGGGTGAATTGCATGTAGACTTGACAGGCAAGAAATCCGGGCGCGGCGCGTACATTTGCCCGGATCTCGAGTGTCTGGAAGCCGCGGCAAAAGGTAAGCGGCTCGAACGGGCTTTGGAGCGACCGGTCCCGGACGAACTGCTGGATCGACTTAAAGAGGAACTGAAGGCGTCGACGCCGTGAGGGTAGAGGACGTGCTTGGTTTCTCCCGGCGGGCCGGTCGCTTGGCGCTTGGGGCCGGGGCCGTCGAAAGGAGCGTCGCACGCCGGGAAGCAAAGGCGTTGGTGATCGCAAAGGATGCATCGTTGCGCGCTCGGCGTCATGCCGAGCGGTATGCGACTCAAGTCGGAATTCCCCTATTTGAGTGGGGAACTAAGGACTCATTGGGCACGGCGCTCGGACGGGGCGAAGTGGGGATCGTCGCACTCCTTGACGATCGCTTCGCCCTCTCCTTGAAGGAGATCCTTGAAGGAAGCGTCGGAGACGAGAAAGGTTTGAGGTGATGTGCATGACTAAATTGCGCGTGTATGAACTGGCGCGAGACTGCGGGATCGAGAGCAAGGAGTTAGTCGATTTTCTGACCGACCTCGGCGCAGATGTGAAGAACCACATGAGCACAATCGAAGACGACATCGCGCAGATGGTGATCGAACATTTTTCCGGTGGCTCCAAAGAGAGCGAAGCAAAACAGCAGACTGCTCCCCAGGCCGTATCCCAAGCCAAGGCTGAGGCTCCCCAAACGGCTTCCGGCGGCCCCGCAAGGCCCAACGGCAAGGCGAGCGCGGTGAAAGCTGCCGCCCCTGCCGGCGCGTCTCGACCTCAAGGCGGCGCGCGGCGGACAGCCGGAGCGCCAAGCGGCGATCGCGCCCGCAAGAGCGCGCAGCAAGGCTCCGACCAACCCGGAAGCCGCGGCACCCTTATCTTGCCCGACACGATCACCGTGAAAGAGTTTGCCGATAAGCTCGGCGTCCCGGCGACCGCCATCATCAAGACGCTGATGGGCGCAGGCGTCCTGGCTGGGATCAACCAGAGCATCGATCACGAGGCCGCAGCCATGGTCGCACGCAAAGTCGGATTTCACGTAAAGCGCCCCGATTCCAACCGCGTCTCCAAGATCGATCAGCGCGACGACGCGCCCGAGTCCCTGTCCCCTCGTCCTCCGATCGTAACGATTATGGGCCACGTCGACCACGGCAAGACCACGCTGCTCGACACGATTCGCAAGTCCCGCGTGGCAGCGTCGGAGGCGGGCGGCATCACGCAACACGTCGGCGCGTATCAGATTTCTTACGAAGGCAAAAAGATCACATTCATTGACACGCCCGGTCACGAGGCATTTACTGCGATGCGCTCCCGCGGCGCGCAGGTGACGGACATCGCTGTCTTGGTCGTGGCGGCGGACGACGGCGTGATGCCGCAGACGATCGAAGCGATGAACCACGCCAAGGCGGCCGAAGTGCCGATCATCGTAGCGATCAATAAGATGGATCGTCCGACCGCGAACCCCGACCGTATCAAACAGCAACTCGCAGAACATGAACTCGTGCCCGAGGAGTGGGGCGGAGACACGATCTACGTGCCGCTCAGCGCCTTGGCGGGCGAAGGGATCTCGGATCTGCTCGAAATGATCTTGCTCGTCGCCGAGATGCGAGAGCTCGTGGCCAACCCGTCGCGTGAAGCCACCGGCACCGTAATCGAGGCAGAACTCGACAAGGGCCGCGGCGCGGTTGCCAAAGTGATCGTCCGCAACGGTACGCTGCGCGTGGGCGATGCGGTCATCGCCGGCGCGGTTCCGGGACGTGTGCGCGCCATGTTCGATGCGTTCGGTAAGAGCGTGCGGGAAGCGGGTCCCTCAACGCCCGTCGAAGTGCTTGGTTTCGCGGATGTACCAAGAGCGGGCGACCTCGTCGAGGTGGTCGACGGTGAGAAGACCGCGCGTCAATTGGCGGCTGAGCGTCAGGAGACGGCCCGAAACGACGCACAGCGGGCCAAGCGGGTCCGACTTTCCGAGTTGTTCAGCCAAATTCAGTCAGGCGACGTCAAGGATCTGAATGTCCTCGTCAAGGCGGACGTCCAAGGTTCGGTCGAAGCTTTGCGCGACTCGCTCGAAAAGGCGGCAACGGACGAGGTTCGGGTAAACGTGATTCACGGGGCGGTCGGCGCCATTACCGAAAGCGACGTCAACCTCGCTGCCGCTTCCAACGCCATCATTATCGGTTTCAACGTGCGTCCGGAGACCAACGCTCGCAATCTTGCCGAGCGTGAAGGTGTCGACATTCGACTCTACCGAATCATCTACGAGGCGATTCGCGACGTCGAGCAAGCGATCGAAGGCATGCTCGACCCGACCTACGAAGAGGTCGTCCTCGGACGGGCCGAGGTTAGAGCCACCTTCAAGGTGCCAAACGTCGGCGTTGTCGCCGGCTGCTACGTGATTGACGGCAAGATCGTTCGCAATGCCCAGGCGCGAGTGCTGCGCGACAACGTGGTGATCTTCGAAGGAAAATTGAGTTCGCTCAAGCGTTTCAAGGATGACGTAAGGGAAGTGGCGGAAGGCTACGAATGCGGAATCGGTGTCGAGCGGTTCAACGACATCAAAGAGGGCGACGTGATCGAAGCGTTCGAGATGCAGGAGGTATAGACCCCGCATGAGCGAGGATTTCCCTGTTCATCTGGGAATGATCACGCTCGATCTCCGCCTCGAAGGGTGCGAATCCCTCAAAGATAAGCGACGGATCATCAAAGGCGTGATCGATCGCGTGCGCGCGAGACTTGACGTTTGTATCGCCGAGATCGGCTACCTCGATGTCCATGGGCGCTCGCTCCTGTGCGCCGCATCGCTGAGCGGCGAGCGGGTACAGGTCGAGCGCGCCCTCGCCAACGTTCGCAAGATCGCCGAAGAGCGCGACGGGGCAGAGATCGTAGACTGGTGGGTCGAGTGGCGGTAATGAACTAAGCCGACGCACAAGGAGGTGGGTCCTTTGTCTGGCCTAAGAACCGGAAGAGTGCGTGAGGAGATCAAGAAAGAAGCTAGCGACATCATTCGCAAGCTCAAAGACCCTCGGATCGGTTTTGTCACGGTGACGGACGTCGAGGTATCCGGGGACTTGCGACATGTCAAAGTGTTTGTGAGCATCTATGGCGACGAGGCGTCCAAGGAAGGCACGATGGAGGCGCTCAGCAGCGCGAAGGGGTTTGTGCGAACGGAGATCGGAAAGCGAATCCGGCTGCGCCACACGCCCGAAATCCTCTTTGAGTTCGACGAATCCATTGCCCGCGGAGCTCGAATCTTCGAGCTCTTGAACGAAGTCAAGGCGGACGGGGGCAAAGGCACAAACGCCGCGAGCAAGAGCGCGGGCACCGATGGGGACGACGAGGGCAAATGACCGGAATCGACGCCGTCATGAGAAGCATCGACCGCTGGGAGAGCTTTTTGATCAGTTGTCACATCGACCCGGACCCCGACTGCGTGGGCTCGATCTTGGCACTGGACTGGCTCCTCGAGCGGCTCGGAAAGCGCGCTCAGCCGGTCTCCCACGATGCGATGCTTCCCCAGTGGCGCTTCCTGCCCCGCATTGATCGGGTCGTTGGGCCCGATCGAGTCGCGCCTGGTTCATCCGCAACTTGGGACAGTTTGATCGCGGTCGACTGCGAGGTGCAGCGAACGGGCGATGCCGCGCCGCTTGCCGACGCCGTGCGCGAGGTGATCAACATCGACCACCACGTGACCAACCCCGGGTCAGGGCACGTCAACTGGGTGCGTCCGGAGGCGGCTGCCGCCGGTGAGATCGTCTACGACCTGATCGAGGCGTATCAAGTGCCCCTGGACGCGGACGTCGCCACGCTTCTTTACGCCGCCATCATGGCCGACACCGGCTCCTTTCGCTTCAGCAACACGAGCGCCCGCGTGTTTGAAATCGCGTCGCGGCTCGTGCGGGCAGGCGCGAGGCCGGACGTTATCTCCCGGGAGATCTACGACACGCGGTCTTGGAGTTATGTCCGATTGCTGGGCCGCGTCCTCGAAACGCTAAAGCGAAGCGGCGATGGGCGGGTCGCCTGGATACGACTGACAAAGGCCATGCTGGTCGAAGAGGGAGCCCGTGAGGACGAGTCCGAAGGACTGATTCAGTATCCCCGCATGATTGACGGGGTCGAGGTCGCGATCATCTTTCGCGAGCTGGACGACAACCGCATCCGGGTAGGATTTCGGTCGCGTGAATCGGTGGACGTGAGCGCGCTTGCGCAGGAGTTTGGCGGTGGAGGTCACGCACGGGCCTCCGGCTGCACGCTTTCGGGGACGCTCGAAGACGTCGAGCGACGTGTCGTCGAGCGTGCCGTCGCGTTCGCGAGGTGGGTTTCGTGAACGGCGAGCTCACAGGCATCATCAACGTCTTGAAGCCCCCTGGCCCTACGTCGCACGACGTGGTTGCAAGACTCCGTCGTGTCTTGCGGTTTCGCAAGCTTGGACACGGAGGGACACTCGATCCCGGCGCGTGTGGCGTCCTCCCGATTTTGGCGGGACGAGCAACGAAGCTGATGCCCTTCGTTCTCGATCACGTGAAAGAGTACCGCGCCGAAATGACGCTCGGCATCTCGACGGACACGCAAGACGCGGCCGGAGCGACGACGCACGTCGACATGGGGTTCTCCTTCGAGCCGTCCATTCTCGAGGTGATCATACCCGAGTTTGTCGGAGCGATCGAGCAAGTCCCTCCGATGGCTTCTGCCTTGCGGGTTGGGGGAAAGCGCCTATACGATCTCGCTCGCGCCGGCGAAACCGTGGAGCGGGAGGCGCGCACGGTGCGGATTCACGAGATTCGCGTTCGCGCTGTTTGGCCGGACGACGCTGCCGCACTGGTCGGCGGCACGAGGGTGCTCATGGACGTTCGGTGCTCCAAAGGCACCTACATCCGCACGCTGTGCCACGATATCGGAGTTCGCCTCGGATGCGGCGCTCACATGTCTTTTTTGGTTCGCACCGCAGTGGGACCGTTCACCTTGAGCGAGGCGGTCACGTTCGAAGAGCTGGAGGAGGCGGCCGAATCGGGAGACCTCGACCGGCTGTTGCTCCCGCCTGAGACAGCCCTTCAGCACCTGCCGCGGATCGACGTGGACCGCAATGACGCGGCTCGTCTTCGACAGGGACAAGCCGTTCCAGTTCCCGGATCCGAACCCTCGCTCGTATATGTCATGGAGGCGGATGGAGGCATGGTCTGCGTTGGCAGGCTCGAGCAGGCCGAAAATCGATGGGTGGTAAAGCCGGTGAGAGTCCTGTGAACCCCGAGCGTGAGCTGTTGGACCGTGACGGTGATCACACAGATAATAAGTGGCGAAAGGCGCGCCTTGGCGGGTGGTCCCTTTGGACCAAGGACGAGCTACAAGCAGTGCGCGCTCCACTTTTTTCTCCGTCTGTCGTCGCGCTGGGCACGTTCGACGGCGTGCATGTCGGCCATCGACAAATCCTCGAGACGGCTTGCGCGCTCGCCCGTCGTCTTGGTGGGACCGCGCTTGCGCTCACTTTCGACAGGCATCCTCAGCAGACGCTCGCTCCACAGCGGGCTCCTAGCTTGCTCACGAGCTTTGAAAAGCGGCTCGAGTTGATCCAAAGCTCCGGGGTCCGGCACACGGTCGTCGCTCAGTTTGATCAGAGCTTTGCAAATGTCGAGGCTTCCGACTTCTTAGACCACGTCGTGCTGCGCGCTTTGGGCGCGTCGGCCGTCGTCGTCGGCTACAACTTCCGTTTTGGGCGAGGCGCCGCCGGGGACGCAGCGTATTTGAGCGCCGCCGCCCGCCGCAAGGGGTTTCAACTCTCGATCGTCCCGCCCGTTGAGGACGACGGAGCGCCCGTATCGAGTACACGCATACGAACGATGCTCGCCGCCGGGGACGTCGAGAGCGCCGCTCGGCTGCTTGGCAGGGCCTTTTTGCTGACGGGACGGGTGATCCCGGGAGACGCTCGGGGGCGCACCCTGGGCTACCCGACAGCCAACCTTGCCCCGGATCAAGGAATGGCCGTGCCGGCGGACGGCGTCTACGTCACCGAGATCTCGATCCGCGGCAGGTCGCACAATGGGTTGACGGTCATCGGCAGTCGACCAAGCTTTGGGCTGCTCGAGCGTACCGTCGAGAGCTTTCTCCTCGATTTCGAAGGCGATCTTTACGATGCCGAAATCGAGGTCGCGTTTTTGACTCGACTCCGCGACGTAGTCAAGTTTGATTCCGTCGACGCGCTCAAGGAGCAGATCGCCCGTGACGTATCCGAGGCAAAGGCGTTCTTTGCGCGGCGCGTGCGACACGAACACAGATAGCGGCGTTGATTTACATCGAAGCGCGCCCTGTGATATACTGCACCAAGTGGCTCCCTACGGCTAGGGCAACCGCTCCTCCGGCGATGTCCTTGGCCTAGCGGACCGAGACTGGTGCGTGCAACTTAGGAGGTTATCAAAGGCGAATGTCATTGACCAAAGAGAAAAAGCAAGCGATCATGGAGCAGTATAAGACGCACGACGGAGACACGGGCTCACCAGAAGTTCAAGTGGCGATCTTGACCGAGCAAATCAACGAACTCTCACGTCACCTTCAGCAACACAAAAAGGACCATCACTCGCGCAGGGGCCTTTACAAAATGATCGGAAAGCGACGCGGTCTACTGAACTACCTTGAGAAGAAGGATGTCGCACGTTACCGCAGTTTGATCGAGCGATTGGGATTGCGTCGTTAACGAAGTGGGCGGGGTAATTCCCGCCCATTCTTATGTTCGTTTTTCCCCGATACAAACCTTAATTTCGAGCCTTTTTCGCGACTTGCACGGGACAAAATTGGACAAGTTACGAGTTGAAGGACATAGGAGGTTAGGTGTGCAGCATGAGCCACATCTTTGAAACGGATTTTGGGGGCCGAAGGCTTGTTTTCGAGACCGGAACGCTCGCCGAACAAGCCAATGGAGCCGTCCTCGTGCGCTATGGAGACACCGCCGTGCTGGTTACGGCGACGATGCAGGACCCGCGTGAAGGGATCGACTTCTTTCCGCTCTTGGTCGATTACGAAGAGCGCATGTACGCAATTGGGCGCATCCCCGGCGGTTGGTTCAAGCGGGAAGGACGACCGGGCGAGGGGGCGATTCTCGCGGCCCGCATGATCGACCGAGGTTTGAGACCGCTTTTCCCGGAAGGTTTTCGCAACGACGTACAGGTCGTGGCGACCGTCATGTCGCTCGACCCCGACAATTCGGCCGAAATCGCGGCGATGGTGGGTGCCTCCGCGGCGCTGACGATCTCGGACATTCCCTTTGAAGGTCCGATCGCCGGCGTCCAAGTCGGACGCGTGGACGGCGAATTTGTGATCAATCCCAATCGGGAGCAGGCCGCAAGGAGCGAGCTCGACTTAGTCGTCGCGGGGACCAAGGATGCCGTCATGATGGTCGAAGCTGGCGCCGACGAGGTGACCGAAGAGGTCATGCTCGACGCGATCATGTTCGGCCATGAGGAGATCAAGCGCATGGTCGCCGTGCAAGAGGAGATGGCGGCCAAAATCGGGCGCGAAAAGGTCGAGGTCACGCTCTACGAGACGAATGAGGAAGTCGACCGCTGGGTGCGGGAGTTTGCCACCCAAAAAGTGATCGGCGCCATCAAGAGTCCCGACAAGCAGACGCGCCAAGACGGACTCGACAACATCCGCAAAGAGCTCGACGAAACCTACATAAGCGAGCATGGGGAAGAACTTTACGCAGAAAACAAGAAAGAGATCGGCATCGTCTTTGACAAGATCGTGAAAGAAGAAGTGCGCAAGATGATCACGATCGACGGACTGCGCCCGGACGGCCGCAAACACGACGAAATTCGCCCGATTTCGTGTTCGGTCGGATTTCTTCCCCGCGTGCACGGCTCGGGGATTTTTCAGCGCGGCCAAACCCAAGTCGCGACGATCTGCACGCTCGGACTCAAGTCAGACGAGCAAATCCTCGACGACTTGCGCGACGAAGATCGCAAGCGTTACATCCACCACTACAATTTTCCGGCGTTCTCGGTCGGCGAGACTCGCCCCGCACGCTCGCCCGGGCGTCGGGAAGTCGGCCACGGCGCCTTGGCGGAACGGGCGCTCTTACCCGTGATCCCTTCCGAAGAAGAGTTTCCTTACACGATGCGCCTCGTCTCCGAGGTGCTCTCATCGAACGGCTCCACCTCGCAGGCGAGCGTTTGCGGCAGCACCCTTGCCTTGATGGATGCCGGCGTGCCGATCAAAGCTCCGGTGGCGGGGATGGCCATGGGCCTCGTCAAGCACGAGGAGCACGTCGCCATTCTTTCCGACATTCAAGGCATCGAAGACCATCTCGGCGACATGGATTTCAAAGTGGCCGGCACGCGCGAGGGCGTCACCGCCTTGCAGATGGACATCAAGATCAGCGGCGTGGACAGAGAAATATTGCAGAAAGCGCTCGAGCAAGCTAGGGTCGGTCGGTTGTTCATCCTCGACAAGATGCTCGAGACGATCGACAAGCCGAGAGAGTCGATGTCTCCTTGGGCGCCGAGGATCGTAACGATCACCATCCCCGTTGACAAGATCCGGGAAGTGATCGGCCCCGGAGGCAAGATGATCCGCAAGATCGTGGACGAGTCGGGCGTTCAGATCGACGTCGAGGATGACGGACGCATCTTTATCGCCTCTACGTCCGAAGAGGGGACGAAAAAGGCGGTCTCCATGATCGAGAGCCTGACCAAAGAGGTCGAAGTCGGCGCCGTCTACACCGGCAAGGTGACGAGGATCATGAATTTCGGCGCATTCGTGGAGATACTCCCCGGGAAAGAGGGCCTCGTCCACATTTCAAAGCTCGCCCACGAGCGAGTCGGCAAGGTAGAGGACGTTGTCAATGTCGGGGACGAAGTCCAGGTGAAGGTGACCGAAATCGACAACCTCGGACGGATCAACCTGTCACGCAAAGACCTCCTGCCGCTTCCCGAAGGCTATGTGCCTGAAGAGAACGGCGACGCGCGCAGCGCCGATCGCCGCGATCACGACCGTGGTCGGCGCGGTGGGCAGCGAGGGGACCGGAGCGAGGGCAGGAGAGGGCGCTGACGTCTATGCCCCTATCGGCGGCCGGCAAGTCGCTTATGCGACCTGCGAGCCGTGAGCGCTTTAGGTGTTAGGCAGGCCTTCGGGCCTGCTTTTTTGTATTCATTTCCTGGAGGCGAGGGCGTTGTCTAAGACGCAAGGCGCAAGGCTCGCTCTGCGCGAGGCCCACGTAGTCGAGATCGAGTCGATGGATGAGGAGACCGCAAGGGTCAAAGTGCAGGTCCCCCCGAGGAACGAGCCCGAATCGGCGATTGCCTATCGCGTTTTTACGCCCACGATCAAGGTCGGGGATCGCGTCTTAGTCAATACGACCGCCGTAGAGCTCGGACTTGGCACCGGCGGAGTCCACTTTGTCCTTGCTTCTTTTGGCAGCGAGACGCGGGCCCAAGGCATCGGGCACATCATGAAGCTGCGATACACGCCGCTTCAGCTCAAAGTGCTCGCGCTGGAGGAAGAAGCAAGCCCGCACCACACGCTGCTCGCCAACATGCCCGACCTGAGCGGGTTGCCCGTGGCAGTCGGGAGCCTCCACAGCATGACTCCGATCGTCGCGGCGGGAATCAAGGCGGTGCAGCCCGACGCACGAATCGTCTACGTCATGACTGACGGCGCGTGTCTGCCTTGCGCGTTCTCCCGTCTTGTCGGTCAAATGAAGGCCTCACGACTCATCGATGGCGTGATCACGGCCGGACACGCATTTGGAGGCGATTTGGAGGCGATCACGCCCGCCTCGGCGATCGCAGCGGCACGCCTTGTCCTAAAGGCCGACGCCGTCATCGTGGCGATGGGCCCGGGTGTGGTGGGAACAGGGACGGCGCTCGGCACCACCGCGCTCGAGGTTGGGCCGCTCCTTGACGCGGTGGGCGCACTAAAGGGGACGCCGATCGCGATTCCGAGATTGAGCGGCAAAGACCCCCGAGAGCGCCACCGAGGCATTAGTCACCACACGATGACGGCGCTCGTCCACTTCACGCATGTAGCTGCGATCGTGCCACTACCCCACGGCACCCCGTGGCACGCGCTCCTTGCGCGGCAGGCAAGCGAGCTCGAACGATCGGGAAAGCGGGTGGTCTGGGACGACGGGGTCTCCTTTTACCAGTTGGCCAAGGGTGTGCTCGAACGTTCGGGAATCAAGGTGACGACGATGGGCAGGGACGATTTGGAGGACCCGCTCTTCTTTTTCGGTGCGGCAGCCGCAGCAAAGGCTGTGGCAGGGAGGATGTAAGATCTCATGGGCTTTTTTGTTGACCTGCACATTCACATTGGCCGCACATCCAAGGGCCACCCGGTCAAGGTTTCAGCATCGAGCGATCTGACGTTCGAAAAAATCCTCGAAGAATCTGCGAACCGTAAAGGGCTCGACGCAGTGGGCATCGTCGATTGCGCCTCTCCAGGGGTGCACGAGGACATGAGGCGACTCATCGCGTCGGGCGACATGACGCCAATGGCAGATGGCGGCTTGTCGTTTCGAGAGCGACTCGCGGTGTATCCGGCCGCGGAGATCGGCGTTGCGGTAAATGGGAAAGAGGCGCACTTTATCTCGTTTTTGCCGACGTTGGACGCCGCGGTCTCGTTTTCAAACAGCATCGCTCCGCATATCACCAATGTGCAATTGAGCTCGCAAAAAGCGCGCATGTCCTTGTCAGAGCTATGCTCGATCACCGTGGACTGCGGCGGCTTTTTGGTTCCCGCCCATGTGTTTACTCCGCATAAAGGTTATTTTGGCCACGCTGCGACACGACTTGACGAAGGGTTTGACGCGAGCGATCGTGCGGGGCTCGTAGCAGTCGAACTAGGCCTTAGCGCCGACAGTGAAATGGCCTCGCGCTTATCGGATCTCGACGGCGTCGCGTTCGTTACCAACTCGGATGCCCATTCAGCGGCCAAAATCGCCCGCGAGTACAATCAAATCGAGGCGCCCGACTTGAGTTTCAAAGGTCTACTCAGCGCACTGAAAGGGGAAAACGGCCGAATCGTTGCCAATTACGGGCTTGACCCTCGACTCGGCAAGTATCACAAGACGCGCTGCGACCGCTGCACCCAAGAGATTCCGCTAAACAAAGAGCGCACGTGTCCCGCATGCGGCTCAAACAGGATCACCGTGGGCGTCAGCGACCGTCTGGAGGAGGTCGCTGACCGAGCGCAGGGCGCGCTGGAGGGCAGGCCTCCATACGTCCATCAAGTGCCGCTCGAATTTGTTCCCGGCGTTGGTCGACGCACGTTGAATGCGCTCTTGGAAGCCTTCGGCACCGAGATGAACGTCTTGCACCGCGCCAGCGAGAAAGAACTGGCCGCGGTCGTCGGCGAAAAAGTTGCCCAGCGCATCGTCATGGCGCGTACAGGTCATCTTCGCATCGTTTCCGGAGGAGGCGGAAAATACGGGCGCATCGAGGCGTAGCCCCCGTCTAATGTCCGCGATTACGGACGAGTCATAACGCCGCTTCGTCTATGAATACGCTTTCGATAACGGATTGGACGTGCTTGGTGTAGGGCGCTTCGCCCACATGCGCTAAGCCGGCCTAAGGTCAGCAGGCGCCTCGAGTGCGAAATCCGGCCTCCAAGCGGACAATAGAAGGTGACGGGCGACATGACGGATACGATCATCGACTACCTGCGCAAGCGAGTCGTAATCTACGCAATCGTCGTCTCCATCCTCGCTTTGGGGATGGCGGCGGGCGGAATCGCCGTAGGTGTGATGGATGCGGGATCCCGCTCGGAGCTCGCGGAATTTCTTGGCGGATACGTGGACCAACTTGCAAGCGGCGCGGGAGCGCTCGGGCTCACGTCTACGCCGATCAGCCTCGAAGCGCTGCGCGGCGCCGGGATTCCGTGGCTGCTTGGACTCACGGTGATCGGCGGCCCAGTCGTGCTTGCGCTCGCATTCCTTAGGGGGTTTGCGCTCGGTTTCACGCTCGTGTTCCTCTTTGAGCGGCTTTCCTACAAGAGCATCCTCCTCGCATTCGTCGGGATCCTGCCTCACGCCATGTTCACCATTCCAGGGGCGATTCTCGCATGCGGTTCGGCCATCGCGTTCTCGCTCGCGGCCGCTAAAATCCTTGCAGGTCGGCGAGACGAAGGGCCTGTGCTTGGTCACTTCATCGTCTCGTCTGTGCTCTCGGGCGCGGCGGCCATTTTGATCGTCATCGGGGCGTGGGTTCAGGCAAACCTTTCGCCCATCCTCGTCCAGACGATCGCCAGGTACGTGTCGTTCTCTTTATAGACACTCGCCTGGGGGCGATGTTTCATAGTCCATATCGTCGCGGGTGACTCTCTCGATGCGGGCAGGTTCCATCGGGAATCATAACGAAAGAACCTAGAGTTTTCGCCCAATCGAGGAGTGGAGCGCACATGGATGTGGAGCGTGTGGCAATCATCGTGCTTGACGGAGTCGGCATCGGCGGTGCGCCGGACGCTGCCGATTACGGCGATGAGGGAAGCAATACGCTTGGCAATGTAGCAGCCCGCGTCGGAGGTCTCTTTCTGCCACAATTGGGCGCCCTCGGGATTGGTCGACTCACCGAGGTCATGGGCGTTCCCCCGGCGTCCGATCCGATTGGCGCATTCGGCCGCATGCAAGAGCATTCGGCCGGAAAAGACACCACCACCGGCCATTGGGAGATCGCCGGCATTTGGCTCGAAAGGCCGTTTCCTACGTACCCCAATGGATTCCCTCGCGATGTTCTAGAGTCATTCGAACAGCGGATTGGCCGCAGGACGCTTGGCAACAAGCCGGCCTCGGGCACTGAAATCATTGCAGAGCTCGGCGAGGCGCACATGCAAACGGGAAGTCCTATCGTGTACACTTCGGCGGACAGCGTCTTTCAGCTTGCCGCCCACGAACGGGTTATCAGCCGGGACGAGCTGTATGATATGTGCCGAATTGCTCGGGAACTCCTGCAATGCGAGCACGGGGTCGGTCGAGTGATCGCAAGGCCTTTTGACGGCGCCCCGGGCTCCTTTTACCGGACCGACGGGCGGCGGGACTTCAGCCTGCCTCCGCCCGAACCAACACTCCTCGATCGGCTAATCGAAGACGGCGTTCACGTCGATGCGGTCGGAAAGATATCGGACATCTTCGCGGGAAGAGGGATCAGCCATGCTACGCCCGCAAAAGGAAACGACGAGGTCGTCGACAACGTAATTGCGCTCCTGCGGACAAGATCGGGGAAGGCCCTCGTCTTTGCCAACTGCATCGACTTCGACTCCGTCTGGGGACACCGCAACGATGTCGAAGGTTTTGCACGGGGCCTCGAGGCGTTTGACGCACGCATGCCCGAAATACTTGGCGCCTTGAGCGAGAGGGACATGTTGTTCATCGTGGCCGATCACGGTTGCGATCCCACCACTCCGAGCACCGACCACTCGCGGGAGATGACGCCGCTTCTCGTCGTTGGCCCACCGGTTCGCGCCGGGGTCGATCTGGGCACGCGCACGAGCTTTTCGGATGTTGCGGCAACGATTGCGGAGGCGTTTGGCGTCTCGCCGCCGCCCCGGGGACAAAGTTTTCTCGCTGACCTCATCACGCGGAATCGAGCGTAAAGGAGCGTCTCAAACGTCTTGAGAATCTATGAGTTGATCGCGAAAAAGCGCGACGGCCACGCGCTTTTGCCCGAAGAGGTTCGCCAACTCGTGTCGGGGTACTCGGCCGGTGAGATTCCGGACTACCAAATGGCGGCCTTTCTGATGGCCGTGTACCTGCGGGACATGACGCCGGAGGAGACGACGGCGCTTACGCTCGCGATGGCCGATTCGGGCGAGAGGCTACAACTTGGGGGGCCCGGCGAGATCTTTGTCGACAAGCACTCTACCGGCGGGGTCGGTGACAAGACGACCCTGGTACTCGTTCCACTCGCAGCCGAGTGCGGGCTCCCGGTCGCAAAGATGTCCGGACGCGGGCTGGGGCACGCCGGGGGTACCATTGACAAGCTCGAGTCGATTCCAGGATTTCGCACGGATCTTTCCATCGACGAAATGATGGATCAGGTGCGCGCGGTAGGCGCTGCGATCGTCGGGCAGTCCGCCGATCTCACCCCGGCAGACAAAAAGATCTATGCGCTCAGGGACGTGACGGCCACCGTAGAGAGCGTGCCCTTGATCGCCGCAAGCATCATGGCAAAAAAGATCGCCATGGGCGCCGATGCATTCGTGTTGGACGTGAAGTCGGGCCGCGGCGCGTACATGAAAACGGAAGAGGATGCCGTCCGTCTCGCCGAAACGATGGTTGCGATCGCAAGAGGGACGGGCAAGCGAGCCGTGGCGTGGGTGACCGGGATGGATCAGCCCCTGGGGTACGCGGTCGGCAACGCCGTCGAGGTGCGGGAAGCCGTGTTGACGCTGAGGGGCTCCGGCCCACCGGACCTCACCGAACTCTGCGTCGTACTCGGCGCCGAGATGTTGTGTTTGGGCGGCGTCGAACGCGACCTATCAAGGGCAAAGGCGCGAGTGCGAGATTGCCTTGAGTCGGGCAAAGCGCTTGAACGTTTCAAGGCCTTGGTCAAGGCGCAAGGCGGTGATCCTGGCTACCTCGACCGACTGGCCCGCGAGGAAGTGCCTGAAGGGTACGACATCACGCCCGCGCTCGCGCCCAAGGACGGCTGGATCGCCGGCATCGACGGGGGCGAGGTCGGCCATGCGGCGATGGGTCTTGGCGCCGGTCGGGAACGGGCGGATCAACCGATCGACCACGCGGTGGGCGTCATCCTGCGAAAGAAAGTGGGCGACCAGGTGCGGCAAGGCGAGCGGATCGCCGACGTGATTGCCCAGGACCCGGAGCGGGCCGCGCGAGGGGCAAGGCGCGTCGAGGCGGCGTTCGACGTGGACAACGATCCTGTGCAAGTGCCACCACTTTTCATTAGGCGCTTTGATGGAGCCTGACCACGCGAGGACATCGCATAGGCATGTTCCAATCGGCATATGGATGAAGCAATGCGACGTACATGCCCGCGACGCACGATCGGACAACGCTTTTATAAAAGTACGGCGGGAGGCGATGGTATGCCCGGCTCCACACGTTTGTTTACGCTCCTTTTGATCGCAATCTTGGCCACGATGTCTTTGGTCCCATTTGGCGCGCATGCACAAGAGCTTCAGATCAACTCAAAGAGCGCCATTTTGATCGACTTTCAAACGGGCCGGATCCTCTACGAAAAAAACAGCCGCGAGGCGCTCCCCCCGGCAAGCGTTACCAAAATCATGACGCTCATCCTGGTGCTCGAAGCGGTGCGGGACGGGCGGGTCTCTTTGGACGACCTTGTCACAACGAGCGATCGTGCGGCTGGGATGGGCGGCACCCAAATCTGGCTCGAGCCGGGCGAGCGCATGCCATTGCGCGAAATGCTCTACGCAGTCGCTGTCGGATCGGCGAACGACGCGGCATACGCGCTGGCAGAACACCTCGCGGGATCCGAACCCGCGTTCGTCGAGATGATGAACGAGAAAGCGGCCGAACTCGGTATGACCGCGTCGAAATTCGCCAATCCGTCCGGGCTTCCGCCGCAGTCGGTCGGCAAGAGCGGACCTCACGTCATGAGCGCTTATGACATCGCCATCATGTCCCGGTACGGACTGCAGCTTCCGATGTTTCAAGAGCTCGTCTCTACGTGGGGTCCCGTCACGATGAGGCCGGAGACGATCGAACGCCCCGTGCTTTGGAACTACAATAAGTTGATGAACAGCTATGCGGGAATGGACGGGATCAAGACGGGCATGACGGCCGAGGCGGGCTATTGCCTGTCGGCCACCGCGGTGCGCGACGGCCTGAGGTTGATCGCAGTCACCCTCGGGGCGAGGACGGCCGCCGAGAGGGACGCGGACATCACCCGGCTACTCAACTACGGCTTTAGCCGCATGATGGCCGTCGAACTCGCAAAAGAGGGCGAGAGCGTCGCCGAAATCGAGGTGAGCAAAGCAAAGGATCCCCTGCTCTCGCTGGTGGCAGGAGGCCCGCTCACAGTCTCGATGGAGCGCGATTCGGGACTT
>CAYRIY010000001.1:123969-143218 GCA_964424335.1 uncultured Clostridia bacterium | reverse complement strand
CGCCCGAAACCGAGCTGCTCTTGACGCGGCCGCTCGTCGCCCCGCTCGCGGAAGGGGAGGAGGTCGGGTACTTGATTGCGACGCTGGAAGGCGAAGAGGTCGGACGAGTGCCGGTGCTCACCTCCCGGGCCGCCGAAAAGGCCTCGGTACTGCAGATGATCGGCCGTTACTTCCTCAAGTTTGTCGGGGCCGGAAAGACCGCGAGCTAACTGAGTAGCCTCGGCCCAATCCAGTCTCCAGAAAAAAAAAAAGGAACCCCCGGTCGTCGCCAGAAGGTATCCTCCCCACGGCGATTCGACCGGGTTTTTTCTTCTCCGATCGCCCACCTTGCATGAGGGAAGTGGGGATCGACCACCAGCTTTTCGCGACCACCTGAAGGGAGGCTGCCATCTCTTGAGTGTGCGAACCAAACGCCTGGGACAGACATTGCTCGTCCATCTCGACGGCGAATTGGATCTTCATTCGTCAGAACCTTTCAAACAGACAGTGTTGCAAGCGTTTGCGAGCGACCGGCGGCTCCGAAACGTAGTCTTGCTCATGAACGGGGTCTCCTTCGTCGACAGCTCGGGCGTGGGCGCAATCCTCGGTCGTTACCGCGACGCGGTGGCGAGGGGAGGTCGTCTTGCGGTAGTCGGACTGCAGGTTCCGGTCAAGCGGGTTTTCGAGCTTTCCGGCATGCTGAAGATCCTCCCCGAGTATGAGTCGGAAGGGCACGCGCTCGCGAACCTCTAGACTTTCGCTCGGCAAGTGGGGACGACAGGTAGTCGGTTTTTCAGAGGAGGCTCTGGAATTGATGGCGTCGCCAGGCAACTACGTAAAAATCGAGTTCCCGAGTGTGACGGAGAACATCAAATTTGCTCGTACGGCGGCGGCGATCTACGCTACCGACCATTTCGAGGCAATTACCGTCGACGAGGTCGACGAGATCAAGGTCGCAGTGTCCGAAGCCGTCTCCAACGCCATCGTCCATGGTTACGGCCATGGAAACGGCTTGGTAAGGCTGACGATGTCGATCGAGGACGGAGCGATCGTCATCGTCGTTGAAGACGAAGGAAAGGGGATCGACGACGTCGACTGGGCAAAAGAGCCCACGAACACCACATCCCCTGACGAGCACATGGGACTTGGGCTCGTGTTCATCAACGAGTACATGAACGACGTGACGATCATGTCTCAGCCCGGCCACGGAACCGTCGTGCGCATGGTGAAGGTGCCGTCCCGCCAGCGGACGGGAGCCGCCTAAAGGACCAAAGCGCCGGCAAGACCGCCATTCCAAACGGTAAAGGAGCCCATTACGGTGGAACAAACAGCGTCCGGAATCCGGGTTCCAAGCAGTCCCCCCCTTGACGGGGTCAAGGTGCGGGAACTCATCAGGAGAGCTCAATCCGGGGATACGGCGGCCCGAGACGAGCTCGTCGAGCGCAACCTCAAGCTCGTGCTCAGCGTCGTGCGACGATTTCACGGACGCGCAGAGCATGACGATCTCTTTCAGGTCGGCTGTCTTGGCCTCATCAAGGCGGTCATGAACTTTGATTTGTCTTTCGATGTTGCATTCTCGACGTACGCAGTGCCGCGCATCATTGGCGAACTTCGCAGACACCTGAGGGACGATCAACCGATCAAGGTCGGCAGAAACCTGAGAGAGGTGGGCCAAGCGGCGCAAGGCGCTCGCGACTTGCTCGAGCAAAGACTCGGCCGACCTCCTACGGTCGATGAGATCGCCCAAGACGTGGGCGTCGACGTCCAAACGGTCATCATGGCGCTCGAATCTCAAAGCAGACCTGCAAGTCTCGATCAGCCGGTCGACGTCGGCGACGGATCGCACGTCTACCTCAAAGACCAGGTGGCCCACGAAGACGATTCGGAAAAGCCCGTCATCTCTTTAGCGCTGATGCAAATCCTCGCAAAACTTCCGCCCGACGAGCGGCGGCTCGTGGAAATCCGCTTCATTCAAGGATGGACGCAGGTGAGCGCCGCAAAGCAATTAGGGTGTTCGCAAGCGCACATCTCACGAATGGAACGCCGCGCCATCGAGCGCCTTCGCCGCCTGTGGCACGGCTAGCGCCCCCGCCGCCCCTGGTTAGATTTGCTTGGAGGGCGCCTCCATCGCGTCCGAGAATACCTGGCCAGCAAGTTCAAGTTCAAACGGTTTCCCCAAAATTCCACCACGAGACGCAGCAACGGCTACAGTCACCATGGTTGAAACGGAAGAAGGAGTGGCAGCAATGATGATTCGCGGGGAAAAGGTCTACCTTAGACCGATCCACGCAGCCGATTTTCCCCAATTGGTTGCGTGGACCAACGATCCTGAAATAAGCCGCCTCATGGACGGAGATTACCCGACGACACTCGAGGAATGTTCCGACTGGCACAAGTCGGAAACGGGAAATCGCCACAGCCAACGATATGCGCTTTGCACCTTGAGCGACGGCTCGTTGATCGGGGACATTGCCCTCGATCACATCGCATGGCGAAGCGGTGACGCCGAACTTCGCATCCGCATCGGCGAGAAGTCGTATTGGGATAAGGGGTACGGGCAAGACTCAGTCAACGCGCTGCTCGACCATGCCTTCTCCAAAATGAACCTACGTCGCGTATACCTGCGAGTCTTCGCCTTCAACAAGAGGGCGATTCGCTGCTACGAGAAGTGCGGTTTTCGCAAAGAAGGCCGGTTGAGGCGAACGGGACCGGACGGGAGTCCGACGTGGGTGTACCTCATGCGACTCCGCAAGGAAGAACACGCGCACCTGCAGAGCCGAAGATCGGCGTCTGCCTAAACAGTTTGCAAGCCTAAACCCCCAGATTCGCTCTGGGGGTTTTAATGTATCTTCAAGGGAATTTCCGTGACGCCGATCACACTTAGAACAATCTAAATGAAACTCAAGAAAATCGTGCTAAAAAGGAGAGGAACGCCAAAGTCGCACGTCGAACCAAGCCGACGTGGATCTTCTCGCCGGTGTGCTCCTCTTTCCTTGCGCGCCTTTCGGCCGCGCAAAGCGCAGGCGATTTCCCCAAGATTTGCTCGCCAGTTCAGAAACCTCGGAGGGATAATCATGCTCGACGTCCTGATCAAGGGCGGACCATTGATGATACCACTGCTGGTATTGTCAATCGTCGCACTTGCCGTAACGCTCGAACGCCTCTGGTACTTGTTCCGCACCCGCATCGACACAGAAGACCTCATGGACGACGTCAAACTCTCGCTCGAAGACGGCAAAGTGCTCGAAGCCATGCAGATGGTAAGAAAAGCGAAAGGACCCGTCGCAGCGATCTTGGCGGCCGCGATCGCTTACAGCGATCGCGATAAGGAAGTCGTGCGCGAGCGCCTCGAGGAAGTCGGGGAGGACGAGGTGTTCAAGATGCGGCGAGGACTTGGAATGCTCGGCACGATCGTCTCCATCTCTCCGCTCATTGGGCTTCTTGGAACGGTCACAGGCATTATCCGGAGTTTCCAGGTGCTCGGCGCCTTTCAGGGCGTGGCGAGCAATCCTGCAGCCCTTTCCGTTGGTATTGCCGAGGCCTTGATCACAACCGCAGCGGGACTTATGATCGCGATTCCGGCTATGGCCGTGCACCACTGGCTCACGAGCATGGTCGAGACCAGGGTGCGTGAGATGAGTCGACGCGCCCTCGAGATCACCGATCTCATCGCCAATCGGGGTGGCGCCTCGTGAGCTTCAGGTTCAAGCAGGCCGTCGTCACGCGAGACCGCCCGACCATCGAACTGGTCCCAATGATCGACGTCGCCATCTTCTTGTTGGTCTTCTTCATGCTCTTCACTACATTCAAGACGAATGAGGAAGGAATCGAGATCGACCTTCCTCGCGCAGCGACCGGCTCCGAAGTGCCCCCGTCCAACCTCGTCGTGTCCATCACCGAGAGCGGAGCGCTCATGTTGGATGGTGAGTTCACGACGCTCGAAAACTTCCGTGCCGTCGCGGCGCGTGTCGCGCAGGCAAATCCCAGGGCAACCGTAACGATCCGAGGCGACAGCCGGTCCTATTGGGAGCACGCGGTCAGTGTGATGGACACCGCCCGGCAAGCCGGACTTTCTCAATTCGCAATCGGCACCCAACCTTTGAACCGATAGCCGCTTTCATGCCATCAACGACTAGAGGCCCTTCGCTCTTTTCGCCAAAAAGGGTGTGATATGACGTGAACGAAATCGAACGCGAGCGATCGTTCCCGCTTTTCTTCCTCGTGTCCATGGCGCTGCACGCCCTGTTGTTTCTCATCGCCCCTCAGTTGATCGAAGGCCTTCTGCCAAGCTTCCAAAGTGGCGAACAGGGCGGCGTCACCCTAATTACGCTCGTCGATGTCGTCCCGCCGGAGCAAGTGCGCGCGGCCGTGTCGGAAGCCGCTCGCCAGCCGCAATCAAGGCCGCAGCCCGCGCCAAATCCTGAGCCTCAGGTCGAGCCGCGCCAACAAGCGCCGACGCCGACTCAGACGCCAACGCCGCAGCCTGAGGCGCAGCCTGTCGAAACACCCAGGCCTGTGAGCCCTCCGACGCCCGCGGCCCAAATCCAGCCAGAACCCGCAGACATTCGGCCGGTGGCAACCGCGGTTCAGGTCGAAGATGCTCCCAATGCGCAACCGGCGCCTCAACCCGAGCGCGTGGCGTCCCCGACCGTCGCACAGCAATCTCGACCCACGCCCGTATCCGAGGCTCCCGTGCCGGTGCAGCAGCCGGTTTTGACGAGTGATTCAGGCGTTCGCGTTGCGGCTTCCGATCCTGGTTCCACTGCATCAACGGCCTCGGCGGCTCCCGCATCCCCGAGCACCATTAACCAGGGCGAGTCGGCAACAACTGCGAGCGACATCCCAAGCCCGTCGGCGTCCGCAGAGGAGTCGGGCACAGGGGCGGATCAAGATGTGACCTCGGCAGCCCCAACCGCGGAGATTTCACCCGAACCGGCGCTGCCACCGACGGGCCAGTCGATGATTTTGACCTTCGGCGGCAGTCTTTATCCAAAGGATGCCGTCGGTTTGCTCCAGCGGCCCGTGACGGTCAAGGTAGCGGCGATCGTGAGCCCGGACGGCACGGTCCTCGAAGGCATCGTCGTCGACGGGTCGGAGATCGCCTACATTGACGAGTACGCGTACAACGTCGCCACGCGTGCGGTGCGGTATCGGCCTCATTCGGAGATCTACGAAGTGAGTGTCTTCGTCACGTTCGACCCGGTTGAAAACGCTCTATCGTATCGAGTGGCCGACTTTATCAGCGTTCCCCCTACGGTCGGATCGTTCGCCCCTTAGGGGAAATCGCAAACACCCCAAGTCCGCCGCTAACGTTTTGGGAGGGCAGCCCTTGATTATGTCAATGTCAAGTTTACGGTCGGCACTTACCCTGCTCACGTCGTTAATCCTCGCACTCGGGGGCGTCGCATCGGCGCAGGACACGCCCCGTGCAACCGCGCTGCTCCAGACGCCAATGGGGGTAGAGGGCGACGTCCCGGGCGACGTCAGGCTCTTCAACGAGTACATAGCGATCAGCGTCAACTCGACCGACGAAAACACGGGGCGATTTTCCGTGCAGACGACGGGAGGCGATCCCGATCGCACGTCCGACGACGAGAGCCCTCTGATCTATAAGGTCCCTGGCCAAAGCCCATGGACATCCTATGCGACGATACGAATCGACGGCATGGATTATGTGTTTGGCGGGCGCCCCACAGAGCGCGCCGGGCGTGCCGGACTCTTTGGCGAGCAGGTCGAGGCTCCACACGTGGTGGATGACAACCGCATCGTCACGGCATATCAGGTCGGGCCCATTCTCGCAACCCAAACGCTCAGTATCATTCGAAGCAGCACGACCGGGCTCCTCGATACGGTCCGCATCGAGTATTCGCTCGAAAACACGAGCGACCGGGCCGCCAACGTCGGACTGCGGGTCATGCTCGATACGATGCTCGGTCAAAATGACGGGGCGCCGTTTCGAGTCGGCGAGCTCGCTATTATAAGCGACACGCGCTTTGAGGGAGATGCCATCCCCGATTTCTGGCAGGCGTTCGACTCGCTCAGCGATCCGCGAGTAATGGCGCAAGGTTCACTTCGGGGAACCGACGTCACCGTGCCCGACAGCGTCGCGTTCAGCAACTGGGGGGCGATGGCGGACGGCCTGTGGGATTTCAACTTCGAGCCGGGCCGAGACTTCACGCGCCTAGGCGAATTCGAGTTGGACAGCGCGACCGCCATGTATTGGAATCCAAGGCCGCTTGCCCCGGGCGAGCGCCGAAGCCACGTCGTTCACTACGGTTTGGGCGGCATCTCGATTTCACCCGGAGACCTATCGATTGGCGTGACGTCGCCTGCGAGCGTGAGCGCCGATCCCGACAGGGCCGTTACATTCCCTGTGGTCGCATACGTCCAAAATACCGGCGTCGGTGAGGCAAGGCAGGTCGTGGCAAGACTGCAGCTTCCGTCGGGACTCAAACTCGCTCCTGGCGAGCCGGTCGAGCGTTTCCTCGGAAACCTGCCGCCTGGCCGCACCTCTCAAGTGACCTGGCGCGTGGCGGTCGATCCGGGCGTAGGCGGAGAGTTCAGGTACACGGTCGGAGTGGAGGCGATCAATGCCGAATCCAACCAAGTCTCCCGCTTGGTAAATATCGTGGCCCCCGCGCAGCTTACGATCCATCTGCCGGAACGAGACGGGCTGCTCCGCGTCGAGGAGAACCGGTGGACGCCATTGCCTTACCTGATCCGGGCAAGTGTCGCCAACACCGGGGGCGCCGACGCCGAGAGCGTTACTGTGAGGTTTGAATCTCATCTGCTCGAGCTCGCAAACGGGGATGTCGCGCTCAAACCGCTCGGCAGGATCCCTGCCGGAGAGAGCGTGGACGTGATCTGGCACGTTCGCCCGGGAACGGTCAGTCAAATCCAGACCATTCCTTATCTGGGCAAGCTCCCATATGCAATCAAGGGAGTGATCGGCGCCGCGTCCGAGGAGTACCGCGCGGACGGATTGCTCGAAGTGCCGCCATTAGAGAGCCAGGTAAAACTTCAACGTGTTGGAACAGGTCCTGTTCGGGTTGACGAGTACGTCCTCGTACGCATCGAAGCGCAAAATCTAAGGAAATTTTACGAAGCCGACATCGTTGTCCAGTTCGATCCGACGGCGCTCCGCTTTATATATGCCGATCCAGGGCGTATCTTCGTCGACAAAAAGATAGGCAGCGACGATGACGGTGGACGTTCAGTCCTATCGTGGGAAGACCCGATCTTCACGAGGCCCGATAGCTCATCGCTCGCTACGGTGCGAATACGAGGCAACCGGGATGGAGCAGAGGACCGGATGCGCTACTGGGTGACCGATACGATCGCGACACTTCGTTTCCGGGCCCTTCGACCTGGAAACCACAGCGTAAGCATCCAAGAGGCCTCCGTTTACGAAATTGATGACGACAACAGAAAGCAAACCGTTCGATTTGAGGTACTCGGGTCTGAATCAATCAACGTGGTCGAGTGAACGAATTAGAACGTCATGATCGTTAGAGAGGTGTGGCACATGACAAAGGCGTCGGGTTGGCTAAAGAAAACAGTGGTGAGCTTGATATTGCTCGGGGCGCTGTCCGGATTCGCGGCGGCTCAGAGCATCACAGACGTGCCCTCATCGCACTGGGCGTACGAAGCTGTCCGGGAATTGGTGCAAAAAGGGTATCTGACGCTCGAAAGCGGTCGCTTCGACGGCGATCAACCCGTTGACCGCTTTACGCTTGCTACCGTCGTCGCAAGAATTCTCAATGAGATTGAGTCGGGCGGTGCAACGCCGCAGAGCGAAGAAGACGTGGATCTCCTGCGCAAAGTCGTGAACGAGTTCCGCGGCGAACTCGTGCGCGTGTTCGCTGAGCTCGAATCGGTTGGGGAAGACGTAACGAAAAATGACCGCAACATAGGAGTCGTCGAGGACACCTTGTCTGTGGCTTTGGATCGGCTCGGCCAGCTCGCCGAGCGTTCCGCCGAGCTCGAGGCTCAACTTGTCGCTCTTGAGGCCGCGCTCGAGGATCAACTTGCCGAGGCCGAATCGGCGAGCCGCACGGAGCTGGGCGCCACGACATCCGCGATAAGGCTCGAAATTGGCCAATTGGCGGAGCTCCTCCAAGCCGAAAGGGACGCCCGGGCGAGCCTCCAGGCCGAGGTGTTCGCGATGATCGATTCACTCCGTGAGGAAGCGTTGGAGGGCATCGCGCAAAATCGCCTACAAATCGAGCAGAGCCAGCAGCAGATCGCGCTAAACCAACAAGAGATTGCGCAAAACCGTGAGTTGCTTCAGCAACACCAGCAGCAGATCGCACAGAACGAACAGGCCATTGCAGACAACCGTCAGCAACTTGAGCAGCAGATTGCTCAAAACCAACAAACGATCGCCGACAACACGCAGCAAATCGAGGAGAACCGGCAACAAATCGGAGATGCAAGAAACCGAATCGTTACGTTGGAAGAGGCGTTTAGAAGCGAACTCGAGGCTCAAGGAATCGAGCTTGGAGACTTGCAAGGGCGGTTCGCTCAAACTACTTCGCAAATCGAAAGCGAGCTCAATCGGTTAAAGAGCGCTCTAGAGGCTGAGATCCAGCACCAACTGCAGCTCGAGAAAGAACGTCTCGCACAGTTGGCCGACGGCGTCGAGATGGCGCTTGCCGAAGTGCGCAGTGAGCTGAACGTGCAGGCAGAAGGGCTCCTGGCTCAGCGCATCGCCCTCGAACAGCAGCGAAACGAAATCGAGGCGCGGATCCAAGAGATCGAAGCACAACTTGAGAGTCAGACGTCGGCGATGGCTCAGGCTGACGGCGAACTGCTGCGCTCCATCGACGAGCTCTCGCGTTCCGTCGCAGCCTTGCAGACGCAGGTCGACGCGGCAGCGGCGCTCGCCGACCGCGTAAGCTCCACCGAAGGGCGCATCGAGGGCGTCGAGCGGCAGATCCTCGCCATGCAAAGCCAGATCGGCTTGTCGGAAGAGCAGCTCTCAGCGCTGAGCGACCGTTTGATGAACGAGCTCGAGTCGCAATTCCAGCACAGCTTCCTCCTCTCCGGCCAGGTGGCGCAGGAGCTGGACTCGCTGCGCTCGGAGTTTAACAGCTACCGGCAGAGCACCGAGGAGAGCCTCTCCCGAGCAAATCAAGCGCAGATGTTTGGGATCATCGGGGCGCTGCTCGGACTCATCGGAATGGTGGCGAAGTAGACCATCCGCTTGACCTCGGCGAAAAAGCACGGAGGGGTTGGCCCGATCGTGGGGTCAACCTCTCTTTTTCTCTTGTTGCCACCTTTGATTTTGGCCCGGCATGCATCGGTTCAATCCATACACGACTACGAGCCAATACTAATCCGTGCGTTACGAAACTCGGCCCATTTGGTATGATAGGAATGGCCCTGGTGATCAAGAGGTGTAAGCGATGAATCGATCGCCGATCTACCTTGATAATGCTGCGACGACGCAAGTGTATCCCGAAGTCGTCGATCAAATGGTCAAAGCGATGCGGGACGTGTACGGAAATCCCTCGTCGCCACATGCAAAAGGCTTTGAGGCCGAGCAACTCGTAAAAGAGGCGCGACGGACCATCGCGATGCTCCTCGACGCAGATCCGCAGGAGATCGTCTTTACGTCGGGCGCGACTGAGAGCAATCACCTGGCGATCAAAGGCGCGGCTCGGGCAAGAGCGCGGCTTGGCCGCCATATCGTTCTCACTTCGATCGAACATCCATCCGCCCTCAATGCCGCTTCGGACCTAGAGACCGAAGGATTTGAGCTGTCATACGTCGATCCCGACCAGGCGGGGAGAATCCCGGCAGACGCAGTCCGGGCTGCGCTCCGCGAGGATACGGTCCTTGTCTGCGTCATGTCCGTGAACAACGAGACGGGCTCTTTACAAGACCTTGCAGAGATCGTTAGGGTCGTGAGAGCGTCGGCGCCCAAGGCCGTCATCCACACGGACGCGGTACAGGCCTTTTGCAAACTCCCGTTCCATCCCGGCAGGATCGGCGTTGATTTCGCCGCCATCACCGCCCACAAGTTTCACGGACCAAAGGGCGTTGGCGCGCTTTGGGTGCGAAAGGGCACGCGCCTTAAGGCAATGATGGGCGGCAGCCAGCAAGAGGGTGGTCTTCGATCGGGTACGGAAAACGTTCCGGGGATCGTTGGATTCGCCGCGGCAGCCTCGATGAGCGCTGCGCGGGCTGCGAAATGCAAGGAGCAGTGGGCGGAGTATCGAGCGTACTTGATTGATCGGCTCTGCCGCATCGACGGCGTGCGCGTGAACGGGAGCACAAACGACGGAGGATCCTCGCCGCACATCCTCAACGTCTCCTTTCCGGGCATTCCCGGCGAGGTACTCGTCCGAGCGCTCTCCGAACGAGGGTTGTTCGTGTCGACGGGCTCCGCCTGTACATCCAAAAAGTCGGACCCGAAAAAGGGGAGCCATGTCCTGCGTGCGATGGGCATCCAGGAGCAAATTGCGTCAAGCGCCATCCGCATTAGCTTTTCGTTCTCCACGACGCGTGAGGAGATCGAGGCGGCGCGCTCGATCATCGAAGAGACCGTGTTGTCAATGCGATCGACCTTGAGGTGACTTTCGTGGCGTTAACTTATGATGTCCTTCTGGTTCGCTACGGTGAAATCGGACTAAAGGGCAAGAATCGGCCGGCATTCGAAGGGCAGTTGGCTAAGGCCCTAAGGCGGGCGGTCGCTCCAGCGGAGGATGTGGTACGAAAAGAGTACGGCCGCTTCGTCGTTGAGCTTGGTGGACTTTCCGAGAGCGTTGCGTCAAGAGCGATCGAGCGCGTCAAGAACGTGTTTGGCGTCGTCTCCGTTAGCCCCGCCCTCGAGCGCCCGCTGTCCTTTGACGCGCTCGAAGAAGGAGCTCACCTGCTCTTTCGGGAGACGGCCGACGAGGGCGCGACATTTAAGGTCGAAACCCGGCGACCAAACAAGAAATTTCCGTTGACCACCCCCGAGATCAATGCGCGGCTAGGCGCATCGTTGCTGAGGGCGTTCCCTACGTCATCGGTCGACGTCCACCGGCCATCCCTCACCGTCAATGTCGAGGTGAGAGAGCGCTCAATATACATTTACACCGAGAGTCTCGCGGGGCCCGGAGGGTTGCCGGTCGGGAGCAGTAGCCGCGGCCTGCTCTTGCTTTCGGGAGGGATCGACTCTCCCGTTGCCGGTTGGCTCGCAATGAAGCGGGGGATTCGTCTCGACGCCGTGCACTTCCACAGTCCACCGTTCACGAGCGAGCGCTCCAAAGAGAAAGTCTTGGACTTGGCAGCGGCATTAGGGGAGCATGCGCTGCTTCCAGTTCCAGTCCACGTCGTACACTTCACCGAGGTCCAGACGGCGATCCGACAAAGTGCGCCGCCCTCGATGGGGATTACGTTGATGAGGCGCATGATGCTTCGCATTGCGGAGCAAATCGCTCGCAGGGAGGGCATCGTCGCGCTCGTCACCGGTGAGAGCGTCGGTCAAGTGGCGAGCCAAACCCTCGAGAGTATGGCAGCGATCAACGCGGTGACGAACATGCCGATCTTAAGGCCCCTCGTCGCCTCCGACAAGTCGGAGATCATCGATTTGGCCAAGCGAATCGGCACGTATGACGTCTCCATACTTCCATACGAGGACTGTTGTACGCTCTTTGTGCCCGCGCACCCCGAAACGAGGCCAAAGCTGGACCGGATCGAGGCCGTCGAGGCGCGTATGGACATCCAAGGCTTGGTTGAAAATGCCCTGGCGCAGACCGAGGTCGTCGTACGAGACCTTGCAAAGCCCCAAATTCCCGTCTTCTAGGCGGGGAGAGGGGAGCGGGCACGGGCAATTGTTACATGGAGGTGGCCGACATGGAAAAGGGAGATATCTTGACCGCAGTAAACGTCGACGAGGATGAGTCGGGCACTGTCGTCGAGACGGACTCGGGGCATGTGCTCGGCATTTTGTCTGTTCGCGGCGTCAAAGTAGGGCAAAAGATGCAGGTCGGACCCGTCTGCGGTGACTGGTGCCGCATCTTTCTCATGGGAGATGCCTATCAGGCGCGCATACTGGGCGAGCGACCACTAAATCCATAATGCGGCGATGGCAAGGATCGCCCATGCGGCGCCGTGGGCCAATATAGCCGGCAATAGGCGATTCGTCCGGATGTAGACGAGCGCGATTCCAAGCGAAAGGCCAAAGGCGGCGCCGGTCGAAAGGCCGAACGACCCAGCGGCCGCGTGCAAGACGGCGACGAGCGCCGCCGTCGCCAATGCAGAATGCTTCCACGCAAGCAAGCTCCGGGGCGCCACCTTCGAGATTCCAGATTGGAGGATGCCCCGAAACGTCAACTCCTCCGCAACAGGCGCGAGAATCAGTCCGAATGCGACAAAGGCCCAACCTGCCGAGCTTTGCGGCATCTGAATCCAGGACGACTGAGCGCCCAGACCAACCCAGTCTAAAGTATAGTGTGCGACGATAGCTCCGACCGTGCCTAAAACGGTCATGCGTACGGCGAAGATCGCGTCCTTTTCCCGCAGCATCCAATCGAGCGGGGCCGCAGTCCACGCTCGCGCACCGTAAAAGTATGTGCTGATCAAGGCGAGTCCGAGCAAACGGCCGGGACCTAGGTGGAGCGCATCGCCCCCGAAGCCGACCGCGAAAAGACCTACACGGCCCACGCCTTCCAGCACAAACCAACTCCCGTCGAATCCGGGAACGAGGGGAAGAAGCCAGGCAAAAAGCAGCACCCCGAAGTCGGACCAGTGGGGGTAGGGCCTCAGGCGGCGATTGAGCGCGAGTGCAAACGGCAAAGAAAGCAGAATCGCTCGCCACAAAAAAAGGAGCAGAGCAGACGCGATGCCGACGGCAAAGGCGTCTGCTACAGAGCTGATGAGCGCTCCGGCAAATGCAAACCCAAAGCCAAGGAGTGGGCCGCGGGCAGTCACGATCTGGGTGCGCCACGTCGGCGCCATCCAGGCATAAAAGTTTAGGAGCAACCAAAGGCCGAAGAGCGCGGCCGCCCATCGAGGCACATCGTGCACGGACCACCCAAATGCGGGGATGGCGAGGACCGCACCCCAGATCAGTAAAATGATGATTGCAACGAGCGCCGACGGTTTCATTCTGCCTTTGTCCCCGATCATGTTCAATTCAAACGCATAGTTCTTCCATGGGAGCCAACATCCGTTGACTTCGCCTGTAAACCCGACAACTGGCCTCGTTCGACGAACGCCCGCTCAATGCCTTCCGGTCGACGAATCGAAACCCCTCTGCTATAATTGGATTGCTTGACCTCCCACAACTTGTGAGGTGTACGTCCATGATCGTAAAGTTGCCGGTGATCGGTCAAATCGAGGAGGCCGATCTCGACCTGCGGTTAGCAAGTCGTCGGCCCGGGACGAAAGGCGTCTGGATTCAAACTCTGGGCTGCCAAATGAACGAGCACGATACGGAAATCATTCTCGGAATGTTACAGCAAATCGGTTACACGGAAGTCCACGATCCCGTCGATGCCGATTTGATTCTCTACAATACCTGCTGCGTTCGCGAAAACCCCGAGCGTAAAGTGTACGGCCAGGTAAACATGTTGGCCGCGCTCAAAAAGCGCAATCCCGAGCTCATCATCGGGATCTGCGGCTGTATGGTGCAGCAAAAGTCGGAGCTCGAGCGCATTCGCCAAAGCCTCGAACACGTCGATCTCGTCTTCGGCACACACAACATTCACCGCCTGCCCGAACTGCTGCACAAAGTGAAGTCCACCGGCGAGCGCGTCATTGAAGTATGGCACGAGGAGGGCGACGTCGTCGAGGGCCTCCCCGTGCAGCGCGAGGGCAACCTTAAAGGGTACGTAACCATCATTTACGGCTGCAACGAGTTTTGCACGTACTGCATCGTGCCCTACGTGCGCGGCAAAGAGCGCTCCCGAGAGGCCGACCAAATCGTGGCCGAATGCGAGCGACTAGGGCGCGAAGGCTACAAAGAGATCATGCTCCTTGGTCAAAACGTAAACGCCTACGGAAACGACCTTCCCGGAGGCGAGAACTTCGCGCGCCTTTTGGAGCGAGTCGACAAGGTAGAGGGGATCGAGCGAATCCGGTATACCTCTCCGCATCCAAAACACTTCACCGATGATGTGATCCACGTCATGGCGCAGGCGAACAAAGTGTGCGAACATGTGCATATGCCGGCGCAAGCGGGAAGCAATCGGACATTGCGCCGTATGGGACGCCGCTACACCCGGGAAAGCTATATGGAGCTCGTCGCCAAGATGCGAGCGGCCATCCCCGATCTCGCCGTGACCACAGACCTCATCGTAGGATTTCCCGGAGAGACCGATGAGGAGTTCCTCGAAACGATCGACCTCGTAAAACAGGTCGAGTACGACAATGCGTTCATGTTTATCTATTCGCCCAGATACGGCACGCCTGCCACGCGCCTTAAGGATCAAGTTCCCGAACACATAAAGCGAGAGCGCATTCATCACCTGATCGAAGTGCAAAATGAGATCAGCCGCAAAAAGAACGAGGCGTGGGTCGGACGCACGGTTGAGGTCCTGGTCGAGGGCGTGAGTCAAAAAGACGCCTCACAAATCTCCGGCAGGACCCGCCAGAACAAACTCGTCATCTTTGATGGAACGCCGGATCTGATCGGCAAGACGGTGCACGTGAAGATAAACGAAGCGCAGACGTGGAGTTTGACGGGAGATTTGGTGGCGTCGGAGCGTGCGCTCGGCATACGGTAACGAGACGAATTGGTGAAAGGTTACGAGTAGGAGATGATGCCGGTGGCAGACGTACGTAAGACGAAGGCGACCGTCGTTCCGCTCGATCCTGATGCGACTCTCTATGAGACCGGCACCCGAGAAGTTTGGCAGTCCCGACTCGTCACCTCGGACGGACAAGAAATTGGCCCGGTGATTCGCCAGGTTGTCGAGCCCGGCATGTACACGATCCGCTACTTCGTCGTGTACGACCTCCGGGAGGACCGCCATGTGCTCGTACCCACCAACACGGTGACGGACATCACCTCCACCCACGTACACACCAACGTGACCTTGGAACACATTCGCCAGATGCCCGCCTTTTGCCACGAGATGACGCGCGGGTTTGAGGAGACGGTCTACGACGCGCTCGATCGGACCCCTCATTGGGTCGAAGAAGCGTGGATGCAGACCTGCCCCGACGACACCGAGTGACGAAAAGGATCGCCCCAGCGCTCTGGCGAACCCTCATTCAATCGAACGTCTGACTTCCAAAACACACGCACGGACCGTGTTCAAACTCTGCCCGTGCGTTTTTGCCTTTGCGACCCTAGCTTTTGGGAGCGGCAAACGGTAGGGGTGCCCTTCGTTGACTCAAGCCACGCCCATGATGCGGCAATATTACTCGATCAAGCAGGAACACCCAGGCTGCATCCTCCTGTTTCGCCTGGGCGACTTCTACGAGATGTTCGGCGAGGATGCAAAACTTGCATCACGCATTCTGCAAATCACCTTGACCTCCCGCGACGCCGGAGGAAAAGAGCGACTTCCCATGTGCGGCGTCCCGCACCACTCGGCTGACCGGTACATCGCCGACCTCGTGCGACACGGACACAAAGTCGCGATTTGCGAACAAGTCGAGGATCCCAAAGAAGCCAAAGGTGTCGTAAAGCGCGAAGTCATTCGCGTCATCACTCCGGGGACGATCCTCGACGCCAACCTCTTGAGCGCCAAGGAGAACAACTACCTGGTCGCCGTGGCGAGAGCCGTTCGCCCGCGCGGTCAAGAGCGGTTGATCGAGGAGGATGAGGTGACCTACGCGCTGGCCAGTTGCGATCTCTCCACCGGAGAGTTCGCTTGTACGGAGCTCACTGGGGCAAATGCCAAGAGCTCCTTGCGCGACGAATTGGCGCGCCTTGGGCCTGCGGAGATCCTCCTCGACCCGTCCTTTGAATCGAGCGGCGCCGCGGCGGAGCGCGAGTTTGTGTTTGGAGGCCTCGACTGCCGGATCGAGGCGCTCGACGCCCGCAACTTCTCTTATCAGCATGCGTACCAAAGGCTCCTGGCGCACTTTCAGACGCAGTCACTCGACGGGTTCGGCTGCGAGGAGCTCCCACATGCGATTCGAGCAGCCGGCGCCATCGTCGCGTATTTGGGAGAGACCCAAAAATCGAGCCTGTCCCAGATCACGCGCATCGTCACCTATTCCGTCGGACAAGCCATGACCTTGGACGCGTCGACCCGTCGCAACCTCGAGCTCAGCCGAACGCTGCGCACAGGCGAGCGCAGGGGCTCGCTCCTTTGGGTGTTGGACCGGACGAAGACCGCGATGGGGGGCCGCCTCCTGCGCCAATGGGTCGAACAGCCCCTGGTCGACGCGCAATCGATCGGCATGCGCCTTGACGCGGTGGAAGCGTTTGTTAACGACCCGGAGCTCTTGCGCAATGTCCATCAGGCGCTCGAACACGTCCTCGACGTAGAACGCCTCACCGGCCGCATCGCCTTTGGATCGGCAAACGGCCGTGACCTGGTCGCTCTCGCAGCGTCGCTCGAATCCCTTCCAGCTTTGAAATCGGCGCTATCAACCGCAGTTCAGTCCGATCGGCTCATTCACCTGGCCGCCGCACTCGACCCGTGTGACGACGTCGTCCACGCCGTTCGCACGGCCATCGTCGACGATCCGCCCAGTTCTGTAACTGACGGCGACTTGATTCGGGAGGGTTACTCAAGCGACGTCGACACGTTGAAATCCGCGCAGCGTGAGGGAAGATCGTGGATCGCGCGCCTTGAACAAGAGGAGCGGGAGCGCACCGGCATCCGCTCGCTCAAAGTTGGATTCAACAAGGTATTCGGGTACTACATCGAAGTGACCCGGCCCAACTTGGACCTGGTGCCGGAAGACTACCAAAGAAAGCAGACGCTCGCGAACGCGGAGCGCTTTGTTACGCCGGAATTGAAGGAGAAAGAGAGCCTGATCCTCGGTGCCGAGGAGCGCGTCGTACAGCTCGAGTACGAGCTCTTCTGCGATGTGCGCAGCCGCATTGCCAAGGAGACGGCAAGGCTGCAGGAGGTCGCCCGCATCTTAGCCGAGGTCGACGTCTACGCGGGGCTCGCGACGTGCGCCGTCGAGCGGCGCTACTGTCGCCCTGAAGTCGACCACGGCGATCGGATCGAAATCCGGGACGGCCGGCATCCCGTAGTGGAGGCCGTGCTGGATTCCGGGAGTTTTGTGCCAAACGACCTCGAACTTGACCAAGAGACGCAAGTGATCATCCTCACGGGTCCGAACATGGCGGGTAAGAGCACATATTTGCGGCAAGCCGCCCTCATCGTGCTCATGGCGCAAATCGGCTCCTTCGTCCCTGCAAGCTTCGCCCGCATCGGGGTCGTCGACCGCATTTTCACTCGAGTCGGGGCCTCCGACGACCTTGCGACCGGGCAGAGCACGTTCATGGTAGAGATGAACGAAGTCGCGAACATCCTCAATCACGCAACGTCAAAGAGTCTTGTGATCCTGGACGAGGTGGGGCGGGGGACGAGCACCTTTGACGGGCTTAGCATCGCTTGGGCGGTGACGGAGCGCCTCCTGACGCACGCGCCCGCTCGGGCGAAGACCCTTTTTGCGACCCACTACCATGAACTGACCGATCTCGAAGAGCTGTTTCCCGCCGCCAAGAACTATTCGGTCGCCGTTCACAAAGATGCGAACGGCATCGTTTTCTTGCGCCGGATCGTTCGAGGCGGCGTCGACCAAAGTTACGGAATTGAAGTCGCCAGGCTCGCAGGCCTGCCTAAAGAGGTCATCGACCGAGCCCGAGAGATACTTGCGGCGCTCGAGTCGAGCGAAGAGCAGCGATTGGCCAGAGAGGCGGCGGCCGCGACGCGCGATCCGGAGCGCCATGTCGCCGGCGTCGTGCGCAAGAGCCCCAGCCAACTTTCGCTATTTCCAGAGGCGAATCCAATCGTACAACGGCTCTGCCGCATCGACATCGACACCATGACGCCCCTCGAAGCCCTAAATGAGCTGGCCGACCTCGTACGGGAAGCCAAGGAAGGTGTAAAAGGCGGATGAGCCATCAACCGATCGAGGCATCACCACCCGTGGCGCCACGGAGGATCCATGCGCTCTCACCCGACGTCAGCAATAAGATCGCGGCGGGCGAGGTGATCGAGCGGCCCGCGTCCGTCGTCAAGGAGCTCGTCGAGAATGCGATCGACGCAGGCGCGCGCTCCATTCGCATCGACGTCACCGGCGCGGGCCGAGAAATGATCCGCGTCACGGACGACGGGGGAGGCGTGAGCGCCGAAGACGCCCCGCTCGCATTTGAACGCCACGCGACCAGCAAGATTTTCCGAGCCGAAGATTTGACCACCATACGGACGCTCGGTTTTCGGGGCGAGGCCCTTCCCAGCATTGCTTCGGTGGCGCGCGTGGAGTTCATCAGCCGGACGGCTGAAGCGGAAGCGGGGATCCGCCTCGAAGTGGAGGGGGATGTGAAGCACTCCTCTCCGTGGGGAGCGCCGGTCGGTACTCAAGTGAGCGTGCGGGACCTTTTCTACAACACGCCGGCCCGCTACAAGTTTTTGAAATCCGACGGGGCCGAGCGCCGCTACATCGCAGAGTACGTGACCAATATGGCGCTTGCTCGGCCGGACGTCCGGTTCGAACTTACCCTCGAGGGGCGACTCGTCCTCAAGACCACAGGCAACGGACTGCTCAAAGAGGCCATTGCAGCCGTATACGGAAAGAACACGCTCTCGGAACTCATCCCCGTCACGTGGGAATCCCCTTGGGCGTCGATTTCGGGGTACGTTGGAAAGCCCAGTGCGGCGAAGGGCAATCGCAGCGCCGAGTCTCTCTTCGTGAACGGTCGCTGGATCCAAAGCCGACTCTTGAACATCGCCGTAGAGCGGGGGTACGAGGCGCTCCTCGCTCACCGAAAGTTTCCGCTCGCCGTATTGCACATCGAGGTCGATCCCACGTTGATCGACGTCAACGTGCACCCTGCAAAGACGGAAGTTCGATTCAGAGACGAGCGTGAGACCTTCAAGGCCGTCATGCTCGCGGTGCGCAAAGCCCTCACGGAAGCGAACCTCGTTCCGGGATCGGAGATCGGAGATGCCCTCCCAAGCGAGCCGGAACAGAGCCCAAGCAGGGGCGCGTCGCTTCCCCTCGATTGGCGTCCCATGCCGAAAACGAGCTTCGAAGGAGCCGCGAGCGGAGGTCCGGAGTGGCTTGGCGAAACCCGAAGCGAGTACCGCAGTCCCTTGGCGTCCGACGCCGAAGCTGCGCCACGTGAGGCTGATTACGCAGA
>CAYRIY010000001.1:60339-123869 GCA_964424335.1 uncultured Clostridia bacterium | reverse complement strand
GATGCGCTCGTAAGTTTGGATGAGCCCACCAAAGCGGCCCACGCCGGGGAGCGCATCGCATTGAAAGAAGCAGACGCCGCATACGCCGAACGAGCCGCGATGTACGAGCGGGAGGGCGTCGACATAAGACAGCTCCTCAGGTCGGCGAGGGTGCTCGGTCAGATCGCCCTCACGTACCTTTTGGTCCCTGCTCCAACCGGGCTGTGGGTGATCGATCAACACGTCGCCCACGAGCGCATCCTGTTCGAAAGGGTGCTCGCTTCAAAGATGTCCGCACGCCCGGCGATCCAAGAGTTGCTCGTTCCGCACCCATTGTCCCTGTCCCCGCGCCAGGCGGCGGCGATCGAGGACGTACTTTCTGATCTGGCCGAATTTGGGTTTGTAGTCGAGCGCTTCGGTCCGAGGGATTACGCGCTGCGGGGCGTGCCCTCGACGATCGCGAAGGGCGCCGGGACCCAGTTTGAAGGGCTCCTCGAAGAGCTGATCGGCGTGATGCATGAGGGCGGTCCTTCCCTTGCCGAACGATCGGCGGCGACCGTCGCCTGCCGAGCTGCGATCAAGGCGGGCGAGTGGCTGTCGATTCCCGCTGCCGAGCGGCTCGTGCGCGACCTTGCGGACGTCCAAAACCCTTTTGCCTGCCCGCACGGGCGCCCCGTCATCATCGAGCTCTCGCTTCGAGAGTTTGAGCGGAGGTTTGGCAGGTCGTGAGCCAAGATCGCTCACTCCAGGACCTAAAGGTCGATGCGGTGATAACGACCTCACGCAAGCCCAGTGCGCTCGATGAAGCGAAGGCCTTGGCACTTGCCGAGGAGTACGGACTCAGCTTCGTCCCCAGGAGAGGGCTCGCGATCCAGGCCCTTCAAGCTGAGCGCTCCGAAGGAAACCGACACATCCCGGTCATCGTAACCGGCGAGGATGGTCTCACCCTATATTGGGGCGACATCGTCTTCCGCTACCACCCGGGGATGGGCGTCAACCGAATCCGCTCCATGAGAAAGGGCGGGGAGGACTGGATGATCAAGGCCATGGGCCTTGATCAAGGCGACTGGGTCCTCGACGCCACCCTCGGAATCGGCAGTGACCTGTTGGTGGCAAGTTATATCGTAGGAGCGCGCGGGCGGGCCGTTGGCCTCGAATCCCAGGCTCTGGTCGCAATCGTGGTGCGCGAAGGCATGAAGCGCTACGTCCACGACGTTCCGGCGGTGACCGAAGCGCTGCGCCGCATCGAGGTCGTCCACGCAGACTACGAGCAGTACCTCGAGCATGATGCAAGGGCAAAGTCGGTCGACGTCGTCTACTTCGACCCGCTCTTTGAAGACCCGGTTGAAGAAAGCCGGCACATGATCCCTTTGCGAGCCATTGGCAACAGCGCACCTTTGGAGAAGCGCTCTTTGGAACTGGCAAGGCGTGTCGCCAGGCGGTGCGTGGTCGTAAAGGACCGAAAAGAAGGCCCATACGCAAGCACAGGTTGGTTCGACAGGGTCGTCGGCGGGCCCAAGAGTCGGATATGCTACTGTGTGCTCGACGCGTGACAGAGGAGCAGTGCCGTGACGAGTGGATCCGATCTCAAATCAAAGCAGCCATTGGTGGTCATCGTAGGGCCTACTGCGGTGGGAAAGACGGAGTTCTCCATCCGCTTGGCGCTCAAAACCAATGGCGAGATCGTAACGGCAGACTCCATGCAGGTCTATCGCGGGCTCGACATCGCGTCCGCCAAGCCAACGATAAAGGAGCGGCGGGGCGTCGCTCACCACTTGATCGACATCGTCGACCCCGATGAAGCGTTCAATGTGGCCGAATACCGCACCCTCGCGCACCAGGCGATCGCATCCGTGCATTCCCGAGGGCGACTGCCCATTCTTTCGGGCGGCACGGGGCTTTACGTAAAAGCCGTCCTCGATGAGTTTCTCTTTCCAGACGAAGGCGCCGATCCGATTTTACGGCGCGAGCTCGAGCAAGAAGCAGAGCTCCTCGGCCCGGATGCGCTGCACGACCGGCTGCGCGCCGTCGATCCGGCCGCGGCGGCCCGCATCCATCCAAATGACGTGCGGCGGGTCGTTCGCGCCCTTGAAGTGCATGCTCGAACAGGCGTTCCCTTCTCCGAACACCTCAAGTCCAAGACCGCTCCCGCGCCGCCATACGAAACGCTCATGTTTGGGCTCACTCGTCCTAGAGAAGAGCTCTACCGCCGGATCGACGAGCGGGTCGACGAGCAAATACGAATGGGTTTGGTAGGCGAGATCAAAGAGGTGTTGGCCAAGTACGGTGAGCCTAAAATTGCAAGGCAAGCCCTGGGATTTAAGGAGATCGCGAGCTATTTGAAGGGAGAGCGCACGCTCGAAGAGGCTGTTGAGATTTTGAAGCGGGACACGCGCCGCTTTGCCAAGCGGCAATACACTTGGTTTCGAAGAGAGGACCGCATCAAATGGATCGACCTCGACGAGATCGGGTCAATCGAACGTGCGGTCGATCTCGTCGAGGCCGATATACGAGCAGCATTTTACGTGTGACGCCTTATCCGATCTCAATCATGCGCTCGATCGCTCGTCGGGCCCGGTCTGCAATCTCGGGCTCCACCGTGATGTGGTAGACATCGCTCTCTAAAGAGCGAAGCACCTTTTCGAGCGTGATCTTTTTCATGAAGGGGCAGACCGCGTGCTCCGCAGCAGGGATAAAGGTCTTGTCCGGATTTTCCTGCGTCAACTTGTGGAGGATTCCAACCTCGGTCGCAACGATAAAGCTCTCAGAGCTTGACTTGCGCGCGTGTTCCAGCATCTTGCCTGTCGAGAGCAGCGACGTGTTGGCGGGAAGCTGACCCACAGCGAGGTCGTACATCGACGAAGTGCTGCACCCGCACTCGGGGTGAATCAGGATCTCCGCGTCGGGAAATCGATTGGTAAGCTGAGAGAGGTCGTCGGAGTGGATGCCGGCGTGCACGTGACACTCACCCATCCAGATGTGCATCTTTCTGCCGGTCATCTTTTCTACGTAGCTTCCAAGGAACATGTCGGGGAGGAAGAGGATCTCCTTGTCCTCGGGAATGGACTGCACCACTTCCACCGCGTTTGAGGACGTGCAACAGATGTCTGTCTCCGCCTTGACCTCGGCCGTCGTATTGACGTAGCTTACGACCACCGCGTCCGGGTGCTCTTTTTTCCAGGCCCGCAACTGATCGGCCGTAATCGTGTCCGCAAGCGAACAGCCGGCTTCGATATCCGGAAGCAACACTTTCTTGTCCGGCGAGAGGACGGCCGCTGTCTCGGCCATGAAGTGGACACCACAAAAGACAATGACGTCCGCGTCCGTCTTGGCGGCCTGCCGCGAAAGGCCGAGTGAGTCGCCGGTAAAGTCCGCGAGATCCTGGATCTCTGGCAACTGGTAGTTGTGAGCCAAGATGACCGCGTTTCGCTCTTTTCGAAGCCTGTTGATCTCGGATATCAGATCCTCACGACTCATCTGGGAATCGACCGCCGAGCTGCCGCTCGTCGCTCCAACTAAAACCCGTTCGGGCGTCATGTCAGGATTAACACCGCTTTCTAAAAGCTATTGGTTTCATATTATAACACAACATTTCGAGGGTGCATCATCATCCTGCGACGTTTAACCAACGCCCGTGCAAACTTAGCTCTTTACACCTACGTAAAGGGAGACGGCGCCCCCGGTGAGCGGCACCTGCTTCACGTCGGAAAGACCAGCCTCGCGCATCATCTCGAGGATTCGCTCCGAAGGAGGCAAATGCTCGAGCGAGTAGGGCAGGTACGTGTACGGCGGCAGCTTCGAGAGCTGGTTGGATCGCCTAGCTCTCCGCTCGGCCCAGCGTCCGATGATCGGAACGAGCCGAAAGAAGTATAAGTTGAATCCAGCCCGAAAGACTGGGTTGTTGGGGCGCGACACCTCAAGACAGATCACGCGACCGCCGACACGGGCAACTCGTGCCATCTCGCTGATGCTCCTTGCCACGTCCGCAACGTTGCGCAAGGCAAATCCCATTGTCACACACGCAAACCCTCGGTCATCCCCTCCGTCCTCGAAAGGCAGGTCGAGCGCATCTCCATGGGTCCACGTGATCTCGGCGAGGGACGCGCCTTTCTCGCGCGCCTTGCTTTCGTGCCGAGCCTTCGCGATTTCGAGCATTTTTTCCGAGAAATCGAGGCCGGTCACGCTTCCCTTGGGACCGACCCGACTTGCCATCAGGAATGAAAGGTCGCCGGTTCCGCAGCAAACGTCGAGGGCCGATTCGCCCTCGCGAAGGTTCGTCAGCTTCAAGAACGCCCTGTGCCAAAGGGCAAGCAACCCCCCGGTCATGATCCAGTTCATCCTGTCGTAGTTTTGAGCGATCGAATCAAACATGGATCGGACGTATCCCGGCTTGTCCTCGACGATGATGGACTTCAGCGCCTCTCGGGCTTCTTTCGATCGGGGAGCCATCTATATTTTCGAACCTCCATAGACCCATTGATCACGGACGGCGCGCGCGTAAGCCCTTGTATCCTATTGAAACGTCGCGTTGGACTCTAGGGAAGTGGCGCCTTTGGAGCGTTCCCGCTCGAGGAAGTACATCACGGCGACGCCTGCCGCCATGACGACCCCTACCAACCAAAACACCGAGCCTAAGCCGAACATGCCGCCTATCAGACCTGCAAGTATCGGGCCAAACATGCCGCCGAGCGTCGTAGCGGACTGTTGCATGCCAAACGCCCTTCCATGAAAGGAGCTGTCTACCTCGGTCGAGATCATGGCTGACGAAGAGGGCCGCAGCGCTGCGATGAAGAGTCCCTGCAGGAAGTATGCCACGCCGAACCAGACGATCGAATGGATGAACGGCATGGCGAGCGCAATGATGGCCGCAATCGCGAGTGCGCGCCGCATGACGATGCGAAAGCCGATGCGCTCGCCGATGCGCACCCACGCGCTCGCGGAGATCACGAGAGCAAGTCCGGGGAGAGAGAAAATAACCCCGCTCAAAGCCGTAGACGAACTTCCTGAGAGCTCTTGGACGTAAAGCGCAAGCATCGGTTGGACGGCAATGCTTCCAAACATGGCGACGACCGTGACGATCATCACCACAAGGAGCGTCGGTGAATGCAAGGCCGTCGAGAAGTCTTGAAGGAGCGTCGTTCGTTCCTTGGGTTTGCCCGCGTGCTTCTCTTTCACGATCAAGAGCACGAGCAGCGTCGCAAATCCCACCACAGAGCCCGAAGTAAAGAGGGCGCCGCGAATGCCGAAGACTCCGGCAAAAATGCCCCCAATCATTGGACCGACTACTGTGCCGGCGGCAACGGACGTTTGAATCGAAGCGACATACCTTGGCGCGAGCTCCTTTGGGGTGTTCGCCGCAACCAAGGCGATCGAGGATGGAATAAACCCGGTCAAGGCGCCATTGAGGAATCGCAACACGGCGACGTGCCAAGCCTCGGTGGCAAGCCCTGTGAGAAAGTAGATGGCGCTCAGGCAGACGCCGGCCCGCAGCGTCATCAATTTGCGGCCGCGATGGTCGGCAAGTCGTCCCCACAAGGGCCCCATCATGATTCCGGCGGCGTACTGCACGCCGAAAACGATTCCCGCCCACTGGTTTAGGTTGTCCTCGACGCCAAGTTCGGCGAGGAATATGGGGAGAAAGGGAACAACCTGGGTCCAACTCGCGGCAGCGAGGAAGGTCGTGACCCAGAGCACCAGCAGATTGCTCCGGTAGTAAGGCAATCCCAATGCGCCTCTTTTCGTCAATCACGACCTATTCTACCAAATCGGCGGCCTCTGTGGGAATCCCGTTGATGATTAGAAAATGCCGAGCCGATTTGCTCCAGCGACTTCCGATGCGTAACGCCGCAACCCCGGGCGTATATATACGAAAAAGTCCACCAAACGAACCTACCACTTTGTTAAGGCAGGTGTGCCGAGGATGGCAGAAGCCGTTCAGCCACCCCGCACCGCAGACGAAATCCTCGACTGGTTGGAGGAGGGACGCGTCTCGCCGGCCGAGGCCTTCGCGCTGTTTCGACGGCTCGAGCGCGCTCCCCAGCCGGCGACAAAGCCGCGCGTTCGGACGGAAGCCGACGACCAAGAGGCGCGCAAAGAGCGGCTGCGCCGGGTGATGGAAGAGCTTGAGGGACTTACCGGTCTTGGCAGCGTCAAGGACCTCGTAAAGGAAGTCCAAGCCTTTGTAGAGATCCAGCAACGGCGCGCTAGGGCGCGCCTTGCAACCGAACCGCTCGCCCTGCACATGATCTTCAAAGGAAACCCAGGGACCGGAAAGACCACCGTGGCGCGAATATTCGGGAGGATGTTCGAGGCGATGGAGGTGCTTCCCAAAGGACACCTCGTCGAATGTGAGCGGGCAGACCTGGTTGGGGAGTACATCGGTCACACCGCCCAAAAAACTCGCGAGCAAGTGAAAAAGGCAATGGGCGGCATTCTCTTCGTCGACGAAGCGTATTCGCTGGCGCGGGGCGGGGAAAAGGACTTTGGCAAAGAGGCTATCGATACGCTCGTCAAGGCGATGGAGGATTACAAGGACCAGTTGGTGCTCATTCTTGCCGGTTACCGCAGGGAGATGGAGTACTTCCTGCAGACCAATCCGGGGCTCCGGTCTCGGTTTCCCATCCACATCGACTTTCCCGATTACAAGGCCGATGAACTGCTCCAAATCGGCGCCGACATGCTGAAAGCCCGGGAGTACCGCTTGACGAGCGCCGCTCGCAAACGGTTGACGGCGCTGCTCAAAGGACGACTCGAGTCGGACGATCCCAACTTCGGCAATGCCCGCCACGTGCGAAACGTGATCGAGCGCGCCATTCGCCGCCAGGCCGTTCGCCTCGTCAAGCAGCCGTCCGTCACTCGAGACGACCTCGTGCTGATCACCGAGGCCGACTTTGAAGAGGTGAACGGCGCATGAAGCGGTGCATCGTGATCGGCAAGACGAATGTGGGAAAAACCCTGTTCACGCTCCAGTTCGCCGACTACCTTGGCATCAATTCCCTCGAAGTGGCGTTTGAAGAGCCTTCGGGAGAGCGGTCCGTCCGTACCTATGACCTTAAGACCGCCATCAAGGAGCTCTCGAGCTCCGAACCGCACCAAACCCGGCGCCTGCAGTCGATCCGGCTCGAACTGCCCGTCGGAAAAGGCGTGAAGCGCTTCGACATCATCGACACGAGCGGATTGATGGAAGGGATCCACACCGACGCCTCAGTGCGCCGGGCCATGGCGCAGACACTCGCGGCCGTGCGCGACGCCGACCTCATCTTACATCTGGTCGACGCCTCCCGAGCGGGAGAGGCCGGTGTGCTCCGAGCCGTCGGCGAAGTCGACTATCAGGTGGCGCAGTTCGCCCAGATCAGAGACGGCTACCTGATCCTCGCCAACAAAGTAGACCTTCCGGGCGCTGAACGCGGTCTAGAACGAATCAAGATGGAGTTTTCGGGTCATCCCGTCGTGGCGATCTCCGCTCTCAACCGCCAGGGATTCAGAGAGGTGAAGCGCTTTGTCTGGCGCTGGATTTGAGCACTTGGCCGACCTTGCTCGGACCATCACATGCATCTTGCTGATGGGCGGCGTCATCCGCCTGATGGACGATTTCCTGGACCTGCGTTACGACGTGTTTGAGGGAGTCGAAACCCTTGCGACTCGGCTGGGCGAGGGCACGTTGCCCTATTCGTTGATCGGATTTGCGCTCGCCGTGATGTTGGACGCCCAAACCGCGGCTGCTCTCATGGTCGGCGCATATGCCGTGGGGATGGCCGGCGACTTCGACAGACAGCTCCCTTCAGGGCTCGTCGGATACCAGGAGGGCGGGATCACGCTCCTTGTCGCGCTCTTGTTCTTGCCGCTTCCAACGGTCTTGTGGTCACTTTTCGTCATGTTTTCCGTCCAAGTATTTGACGATCTCGACGACTTGATCGTCGATCAAAGGACAGGCAACCCCAACATCGCACGAAGGTGGGGAATCATGGAGGCGCGCATGGCGGCGCTCGCCGCGCTCGTTGCAAGCTGTCTCATCTTGCCCGTCGAAACAGCGGTGGTCTTCGTTGCGGTCCCCGTCGTCTCATGGTCGTGCCACGCGATCGCAAGGCCAATCGTGAAAACCCGGGGGTGGGTCCGCTGGTAGAACAGTTGGTCGAACGATTGTGGAACGCCCCGAGCCTCATATTGCTCGTCGCGTTTCTCGCATTTTTCTTCGGATACGCGATTGGGCGCAGACAGGGAAAAAGGGAAGGCTCACTCGAAGGCGCCCGCTACGCGCCGCTGGAGATGCGCAGGCAAACGTGGGAGAAAGGCTATTGCGTCATTTGTGGATCGGCGGCAGGCGATGCGAACCACTCGGCCCATGCGGAGTTCACGCAAAAAGCTGACACGATTTCTTGAATCAATGCGACGACTGCGAATATGATTAAACCACGCCATCAGACCATACGAGGAGCGCTTACATGTCCCTGCCGTTCGTCAAGATGCATGGACTCGGCAACGCCTACATCTACCTGGACCTCACCTCCGGGACCGACCGCATCGATTTTCCGGCGCTGGCGCGCCGGGTGAGCGATCCTCATTTCGGCGTCGGTTCCGACGGGCTCATTGCGATCCTTCCAAGTGAGCTTGGCGACTTTCGGATGCGCATGTTCAACTCCGACGGAAGCGAGTCCGAGATGTGCGGCAACGGGATTCGGTGCGTCGGAAAATACGTTTATGATGCGGGTTTGACGCGAAAGACCGAGCTCATGATCGAGACGGGCGCCGGCTTGCGAAAACTGCAACTTTCGACTTCGGGTGGAAAGGTGGACCGAGTCCGCGTCGACATGGGAGCGCCCCGCCTGTCGCGATCGGAGATTCCAATGATCGGAGATCCGGCTGCAAATGCCGTGCAGGCGCCGCTCGAGGTGGACGGCGTCACCTTCTTGGTGACAGCCGTCTCGATGGGAAACCCACACTGTGTGGTATTCGCCGACGAAATCACCGACCGGCTCGTTAATGAGATTGGTCCGAAACTCGAAAGACACCCTGCCTTTCCAAACCGAGCCAACGTGGAGTTCATCAAAGTCGTTGGAGAGGGCATCCTCGAGATGCGCGTATGGGAGCGGGGCTCGGGTGAGACGATGGCGTGCGGCACCGGGGCGTGCGCTGCTAGCGTCGCCGCTGCTTTGAACGGATTTGCCGGCGAAAAGACGACGGTGCGCCTTCTAGGAGGAGAACTCGACGTCGAATGGCGGCAATCCGGTGGCCCGGTCTACATGACCGGCCCCGCAACCCTTGTGTGCCAGGGCGAACTCTCAGACGAGTGGTTGTCAGGGGGACGCGCGCTGTCACATTCTGCTTGACAAGACCTATTGTTGACGAGTAAAATCGTACTACCTGCAAGGTCCCTTGTTGCGAAGCTTTCGGAACTTGCAAGCGAAGCCGTGTGCGTGTGCGGATTGCGTACGAAGCTTGAGACGAGCGAAAGTTTGTAGTGTAGCCAGCCCGAGCAGAGCAGAGAAAAGCCGAGAAGAGCAGAGCTGAGCCTAGGCCCGAGCGCCGAGTCGTTTTTCAATCTGGCGCTACAGGCATCCTTTACGATCTCTTCCTTTTGGATTTGAGAGATTCGGGCTCACGGTTGCTTTTAAAAATCGAGGGTCCGTTTTTTTATTGGGCCCGTGCCCTTTTTCGCCCGCTCTACTTGGGAGGCTTCTTTCGGCAACATCAAAGGAGGAGCTTTCCCAAAATGTCAACGATCGACCCGCTGTATCGCGGCATCTACCCTTCTCGTGATCGATTCGTCGAACTCGCCCGCGAAGCCAACCTCATCCCCGTCTACAAAGAGATCATTGCCGACGTTGAGACGCCGGTCTCCGCAATGCTCAAACTGGGCGACGCCCCCTATCGTTACCTCCTCGAAAGCGTCGAGGGCGGCGACAAGCTCGGCCGCTACTCGTTTGTAGGCAATACCGCATCAATCGTTTTTCGCAGCCGCGGCACACGCGTGGAGATCGGGACGCCCTCAGGGGAGGGATTCTCCTTTGAATCGCGCGAGGTCGATGACCCGATCGACGCGCTGCGGGATTTGATGAGCAGGTATCGACCTGCAAAGGTCGAGGGTCTCCCGAGGTTTTACGGCGGCGCCGTCGGATACATGAGCTACGACATGATCCGACACATCGAGAGGATCCCAGATCAAAACCCCGATGAACTCGACGTTCCCGAATCGTACTTCATCATCAGCGACACCGTGCTCATTTTTGACCACGCCCAGCGCAAGCTGAAGATCGTCGTGAACGCGCACGTCGACGAACGCGACCCGATTGCGTCTTACGAACGAGCGGTCCGGGCCATCGCCGGCGTGATCGAAAGATTGCGTCAGACCACGAGCGTTCCTGCCCTAGACGGACTCGCCCTGGAGGACTTGCCCGAGATCGCCGTACAATCCAATTTTGAAAAGCGCGCGTTCGAAGATGCGGTGCGAAAATGCCAAGAGTACATTCGGGCCGGCGACATCTTTCAAGTAGTGCTCTCGCAACGCTTCAAAGCGGCCGTCAACACCGACCCGATCGGCCTGTACCGCATCTTGCGCACGGTAAACCCTTCGCCTTACATGTACTGTCTGCAGTTTCCCGATATGGCGGTCGTGGGATCGAGTCCCGAAGTAATGGTCCGCGTCGAAGACGGCGTCGCGGAACTGAGGCCGATCGCAGGGACTCGGCCCCGAGGCAGGTCCGACGAGGAAGACCGAGCGCTCGCAGAGGAACTGCTCGCGGACGCGAAAGAGCGCGCCGAACACGTTATGCTGGTCGACCTGGGCCGAAATGACCTTGGAAGAGTCTGCGAATACGGCAGCGTCCGCGTCAGTGAGTTGATGGTGATCGAGCGATACTCCCACGTCATGCACATCGTGTCCAACGTCGTGGGGCGACTTGCGGCGTCGTGCGACCCGTTTGACCTGCTGAAGGCAACGTTTCCAGCAGGAACGGTGTCGGGCGCGCCCAAGATCCGAGCGATGGAGATCATAGACGAACTCGAGCCCGTACGTCGGGGTCCCTATTCGGGCGTGATCGGGTACTTCGGATTCTCTGGAAACATGGACTCGTGCATCACGATTCGAACGGTCATCATCAAGGACGGAGTGGCCTACATCCAGGCGGGAGCCGGCATCGTGGCAGACTCGGTGCCCGAGCTTGAATACGAAGAGACGGTAAACAAAGCAAGAGCGATGCTCAAAGCGATCAGTATGGCCGAGGAGGCGATCTCATGATCTTGATGATCGACAATTACGACTCGTTTACGTACAACTTGGTCCAGTACTTCGGAGAGCTCGGGCATGGGCCAACCGTCTACCGAAACGACCAGATTACGTGCGATGAAATCGAGCGGATGGGCCCCGATGCGATCGTCATTTCGCCTGGTCCCTGCACACCTGCAGAGGCAGGTGTGTCGAACGATGTGATCAGGCGCTTTGCAGGGCACACGCCCATCCTAGGCGTGTGCCTGGGCCACCAGTGCATCGGGCAGGTCTTCGGCGGGCGCGTCGTGCGGGCCGAGCGGTTGATGCACGGAAAGACGTCCCCGGTCTATCACAAGGGCGGCCCCCTTTACGAAGGGATTTCGTCTCCGTTCACGGCGACTCGGTACCACTCGTTGATCATTGAACGAGAAAGTCTCCCTTCGTGCCTTGAAATCACGGCCGAAACGAAAGAGGGCGAGATCATGGGCGTGCGCCACCGCGAGTTTGACGTGGAAGGCGTGCAATTTCATCCCGAATCGATCCTCACCGGCGAAGGCATGAGGCTACTAGGCAACTTCGTCAAGCGGATGCGAAAGGCGGCATGAAATACGCTATAGGCTCGAAAGGAGAGTCCTCATGATTCACCTAGCGATTCAAAAGATAGCGGACGGCCACAATCTAAGTCAAGACGAGGCGCGGGGCGCAATGCAGGCGATCATGGCAGGCGAGGCGACGCCCGCTCAGATCTCCGGCTTCATCATGGGTTTGCGGGTCAAAGGTGAGACCGTGGACGAAATAACGGGCTGTGCCGAGGCGATGCGAGCGAATGCAGCCCGCATCAAGCCAAGGCCCCCAATCCTCGTAGACACGTGCGGCACGGGAGGGGACGGCGCGAACACCTTCAACATCTCGACGGCGGCTGCGTTCGTGGCCGCCGGCGCCGGCGTTTCGATCGCCAAGCACGGCAATCGCTCGGTCTCCAGTCGATGCGGCAGCGCGGACGTTCTCGAGGCGCTCGGCGTTCGCATCGATCTCTCGCCGTCCCAAGTCGAAGCGTGCATCGACGAGGTGGGGATCGGTTTCCTGTTTGCGCCGCAGTTTCACGCAAGCATGAAACATGCCGCCGGCCCTAGAAAAGAACTTGGTGTGCGGACGATTTTCAACTTGCTTGGACCGCTCACCAATCCCGCCTCGGCCAACGCCCAAGTCGTAGGTGTTTACGCGCGGCACCTGACCGAACCGATCGCCGAAGTTTTGGGCCGTCTCGGTCTAAGAGAGGCCCTTGTCGTACACGGCCTCGACCGCCTCGATGAGATCTCCCTTTGCGGCGAAACGCAAATCTCGCGCCTAAAGGACGGCTCGGTCGACACATATCTCGTTCATCCGAGCGACCTTGGAATAAAAGCGGCTGACCGGAGTTCCATCAGCGGTGGGGACGCCTCGTACAACGCGGAATTGATCAGAAGCGTCCTGAGCGGAGCCGACGGGCCACGGCGGGACATCGTGCTTTTGAACGCCGGCGCCGCAATCGCTGTATCCGGCCTGGCCGCGGACCTTTCCGAAGGCGTTGCGCTTGCCGCAGCGTCGATCGACAGCGGCAGTGCGGCCAAAAAACTGGAAGCTCTGATTTCATACACGCAAGGTGCGGCTGCGTAATGATTCTGGACACGATCATCAATCACAAACGGTTTGAAGTGGCGCAGGCCAAAGAGGCTTTGCCGCTGGAAGCGGTGCGCGAGCAGGCCGAGCGGGCGCTCGCCCTAGGCGGCCCGCGCAAATTTCGCGCCAGCCTCCTCAAAGCCCAGGGCGTCGCGCTGATTGCAGAGGTAAAGAAGGCATCGCCGTCAAAGGGTGTAATCCGGGCCGACTTCGATCCCGTGCAGCTCGCAAGGTGGTACGAGGAAGGCGGGGCCGCCGCTCTCAGCGTCCTCACGGACGAGCGCTTCTTTCAAGGCGGCCTCGACCATTTTGACGAGGTCCGCCGCTCGACCAGCCTTGCCATGCTGCGCAAAGAGTTTGTCATCGATCCATACCAAGTGTATGAGGCAAAGGCCCATGGCGCCGACGCCGTGTTGCTCATCGTGGCGGCGCTCGAGCCCGAACTCTTGAAAGAACTGCACGCGCTGATCCTGGCGCTCGAGATGGATGCCCTGGTTGAGGTGCACACAGAGGAAGAGCTCAAGGTCGCGCTCGATCTAGGGGCCGACCTGATCGGCATCAACAACCGAGACCTAAAGACGTTTCATACGACGCTCGACGTGAGCCGACGCCTCGTTCCCCAGATTCCGCCCGGTCCCGCAATCGTGAGCGAGAGTGGAATCGCTTGTTGGGAGGACGTCGAGGCGGTGGAAGCGATCGGCGTACATGCTGTTTTGGTCGGAGAGGCGCTGGCCCGCGAGGAAAACGTGAAGGCGAAGGTGCAAGAACTCGTGGGAAGGACTGCGTGAGGTGGTCCGGGTAAAGATTTGCGGGATCACATCGACGTCGGACGCCGCGGCCGCGGCCAAAGCCGGAGCGGACGCGATCGGACTCGTATTCGCCAAGAGTCCGAGAAAGGTAACGAAAGAGCAGGCGCGTGCGATCGCGGCGGCTTTGCCGCCCTTTGTTGCCAAGGTAGGGGTCTTTGTCGACGAGCCGGCCGATGTCATTGTGCAGATCGCCAGGTTCGTCGGGCTTGCGGCCGTTCAAGTTCACGACGACAGGCCGCCTGAGGAAATCGAGAAGATCGCTGAGGCGGTGAGCGTGATCAAGGCATTTCGCGTGCGCGATCGCTCGGCTTATGAGGCCGCAAGCCGCTATGAGGCGGCTTCGGCGTACCTTTTCGATGCCTACGTCAAAGGCATTGCGGGGGGGACCGGCAAGTCGATCGAGCGGGAATTGCTGCCGTCGATCGAGGAGCAGCGCTCCTTTGCAAGGCCATGGATCCTCGCCGGGGGGCTAAGCCCCGAGAACGTCGAAGATGCGTTGGAGTCTTGTTATCCGTATGCCGTCGATGTGAGCAGCGGCGTGGAGGCGTCGCCCGGCCAAAAGGACGAGAAGCGAGTGCGCGAATTTGTAGCAAGAGTGAGGGGATTTGAACGTGGAGAGCGTGGGACGCTTTGGGCGGTTCGGCGGTAGGTACGTCCCGGAAAGCCTGATTCCCGCAGTCGAAGAGTTGACGGCGGCGTACGAAGAGGCAAGATCGGACCGAGCGTTTCAAGATGAATTGGACAAGCAGTTTCGCGAGTACTCTGGGAGGCCGACGCCTCTTTACTATGCAGAACGCCTCACACGAGAAGTGGGCGGGGCGCGCATCTTTCTCAAGCGCGAGGACCTAAACCACACAGGGGCCCACAAGATCAACAACACCCTCGGTCAAATCCTCCTTGCCCGCAAGATGGGCAAGCGGCGGATCATCGCCGAGACCGGCGCAGGGCAGCACGGCGTCGCCACCGCGACCGTCTGCGCGAGGTACGGCCTGGATTGCGTCGTGTACATGGGCGAAGAAGACACCAAAAGACAAGCGCTGAACGTCTTTCGCATGAGGCTGCTCGGAGCCGAAGTCCGGCCGGTTTCATCGGGGACGCGCACCTTGAAGGACGCGACCAACGAGGCCATCCGCGACTGGGTCACCAACGTGCAAAACACCTACTACCTGATCGGATCCGTGGTCGGAATGCACCCGTACCCGACCATGGTGCGGGACTTTCAATCTGTGATCGGGCGGGAGGCTCGGGCCCAGATTCTCGAGCAGACGGGAAGGCTCCCCGATGCGGTCGTCGCCTGTGTGGGCGGGGGAAGCAACGCCATGGGGATCTTCCATCCCTTCGTCGAGGATACCCAGGTCCAATTGATCGGTGTCGAGGCGGCAGGCGAAGGCCTTGACGGTCTGCACGCAGCTTCCTTGAACCGCGGCACGGTCGGCGTGTTGCACGGATCGATGAGTTACATTTTGCAAGATGATGACGGTCAGATTCTGCCGGCGCATTCCATCTCTGCGGGGCTCGATTATCCCGGCGTAGGACCGGAACACAGTTACCTCAAGGACTCGGGCCGTGCCACCTATGCGCCGATTACGGACAGTGAGGCCCTGCAAGGCTTCGTCATGCTTTCACGCACGGAAGGAATCATCCCGGCGCTTGAAAGCGCTCATGCGGTTGCACACGGAGTCAAAGTCGCTCGCGAGCTCGGCCCGGACAAGACCGTAATCATCAACGTGTCGGGCCGGGGCGACAAGGACGTGCAGCAGGTTGCCGACATTCTCGGAGAGGAGATCGACCATGAGTCGCTTTCAATCAACCTTTGATCGATGTAGGCGCGAGGGCCGCGCGGCGCTCATGCCCTATGCCACGGCCGGAGATCCGACGCTCGAGTGGACGGAGCGGCTCGTGGACGCAATCATTGAAAGCGGCGCCGACATGCTCGAACTCGGCATTCCGTACTCCGATCCGCTCGCGGACGGCCCGACCGTCCAGGCGGCAGGGCAAAGGGCTCTTAACAACGGCGCAACCATCCAAGGCGTCTTTGACGCGGTCGGTAGAATTCGATCGCGCCACCCCGACGTGCCGATTGCCCTTTTGGTCTACTACAACTGTATCTTCCGCTGGGGCGAGGAGCGGTTTGTGCGCGCCGCCGGGGAATGCGGGGTTGACGGTCTCATCGTCCCCGACCTTCCTCCCGAAGAGGCGGAGAGCCTCGAACAGACCTCGGAGGATCACGGCCTTGACCTCATCTACCTCTTGGCGCCAACGAGCACGCCGGACCGGATCGACACGGTGACCAAACGTTCCCGCGGGTTTATCTACTGCGTCTCGCTAACGGGCGTGACCGGTGCGCGGCAAAACCTCTCGAACCAGCTTGCACCATTCATGCAAAACGTCCGCAGGGGCCTGGAATCGGCTGGACGGAGCGTCCCGCTCGCCGTCGGTTTTGGGATTTCCACCGCCGAACACGCAAAAGAAGTGAGCCAGATCGCCGACGGCGTCATCGTCGGAAGCGCGTTGATCGACCGGCTGGCGACCGCTCCGTCTCCTCAAGAAGGCGTCGAGCGATGCTCCGAGCTCATTCGAACGATGCGCGCCGCAATTGGTCGAGGGTGAATGGGTTGGGTTCAAACGATGTGTTTCAAAGTCTTCTCGACGAATCCAAATCCCCGCTCGCGCCTTTGTGGGACCGAATCCGGTCAGTCGAACGTGTCACGCAGCGGCGGGTGCTCAAAGCGTTCCAAACCGCTAGAGTGGGAGCGCACAACCTACAGGGGACCACGGGGTACGGCTACGACGACCACTCGAGGGAAAAGCTCGAGTCGGTATATGCACTAAGCTTCCAAGCCGAGCGCGCCATTGTCCGGCCGCAAGTCGCGTCGGGAACCCATGCCCTTTGGATCTGCCTAGACGGCCTACTGGACCCTGGGGACGAGGTCATTTCCGCCACGGGCGCCCCCTACGACACGCTGAGATCCAGTATTTTCGGGGCGTTTCCACACTCGCTCGCGTCAAAGGGCGTCACGTTCCACGAAGTCGCACTCACGGACCAGGATTCAATCGACTTCGACGGCATGGAGCGCTTGGTTACGCCTAAGACGCGGATGATCTACGTGCAACGTTCGAAGGGTTACACCTGGAGGCGGGCGACTTCGATCAACGAAATCGAAAGGATCGCTTCCTGGCGAAGAAAACATGCGCCTCAGGCGATCATCCTCGTCGACAATTGCTACGGTGAGTTTGTGGAAGAAGCAGAACCGCCGGCAGTCGGCGCCGACCTTGCGGTCGGCTCACTGATCAAAAACCCTGGAGGCACCCTGGCTCCATCGGGAGGGTACATCGTCGGCACAAAAGGCCTGGTCGAGCGCGTCGCCGACCGGGTCACCGCCCCCGGATTGGGACTAAGAATCGGGCCGACCCTTGGCATCGCTCGCAGCGTAATGCAGGGACTCTTCATGTCCCCTCACTTAGTAAGCGAGTCGCTTCAGGGACTTACGCTTGCGGCGTGGATCTTTGAGCGGGCGGGCCTAGCCGCGCTGCCCCGCTGGAATGACGCCCGCTCCGACGCCGTCCAGGCGATCAGGCTCGGCGATCCGGAGCGCCTCCTTGCTTTTTGCCGTTCGGTACAGTCCTCGTCGCCGATCGACTCCGACGTCTACCTCGAGAGCGCCCCCCTTCCGGGGTACTCCGACCCGGTCGTGATGGCCGCGGGTACGTTCGTGCAAGGGGCGTCGAGCGAGCTTACGGCCGACGGGCCCATGCGGGATCCCTTTGCGGCATACATGCAGGGAGGAATCAGCCGCGAGCAGATCGGAATCGCACTGGAGCGGCTCGTTTTCGACTTGGAATTATTCCCTAGATAGCGCACTCAGGGCCCCATGCGGGGACCATACTTTTTCTTGACATTGCATATCAATCTAGCTAAAATGATCGTTGCTATCATCCGTCAATCGACGAGCTATCCAACCAGCTCGCGTGGAGGGGGCCTTGATAAGTTGAAAGCTGCGCTCGGGCGGCATATTTTGTGTGAAGCGTTTGGTTGCGATTCGGATCTGCTCAATGATCGCCAAAGGGTCGAAGCGACAATGGTGCAAGCTGCACTCGAGGCAGGCGCCGAGGTTCGCGAAGTTGCATTTCATCAGTTCAGCCCACAAGGCGTGAGCGGTGTCGTCGTCATTTCCGAGTCTCACCTTGCGATACACACATGGCCCGAGATCGGATACGCAGCGATCGACGTGTTCACCTGTGGTGACAAGGTCGACCCATGGCAAGCGTGCAACTACTTGATCGAAACCTTTCGCGCGCAAAACGCGACGACCACCGAGGTAAAGCGAGGCGTCCTGCGACACGAACCGGTTGCAAGCCGGTCCGGAGAGACTTGACTAGCCGTATAAAGTCGCTTTCCCGGCCGGGAAAGGTCAATTTTAGAGCTCGAAACTCTGGGGTTCCTAGAGATTCGAGCTTTTTTATTTGCAATCTTGAGTTGCGTAACAAGTTATACGTGCTCACCTGGTCGCATTTCCATGCAGGGGAAGGAGACTTTCCAAGTCCGGTGAATTGTAGAAGTTGGAAGTATTCAGAGCTCACGTGACGGGAGTGGTGGTGGATGAGTGGTGGAGCCCTGCCTCTTGGAGAGTACACCCAGGCTGGGCGGGTCGATTTTTCCAGCATGGCGGACGAGGAGATCGTCGCGTCCGCGCAAGCCGGAAACGAAGAAGCCGTAGATTACCTCCTGCACAAATATCAAAAGCTCGTATACATTTGGACCAGACCCTACTTCCTTCAAGGCGCCGAAGACGACGACCTGCTTCAGGAGGGAATGATCGGGCTATACAAAGCAGTGCGGGATTTCGCGCCGGGTTCATCGTCTTTTTGGTCATTCGCCAAGCTCTGCATCACGCGCAACATCATCAGTGCGATCAAAGGGACCACACGTCAAAAGCACATCCCTCTTAATTCGTACACATCACTACACAAACCCATTTATGACGTCGAGGGCGACCGCACCCTCATGGAAGTGTTGACCAACAATAAGGTCGACGATCCCGAGGCCTTGGTGATCGATCGAGAACGACTCTACAACACCCAACGTCACATCCAAGAAGTGCTCAGCGAATTTGAATATAAGGTGTTTCGCCTCTACATAAATGGGTTATCATATAAAGAGATGGCGGAAAAGCTGGGTACTCATACGAAATCGATCGACAATGCCCTCTGCCGGATCAAGAATAAAATCGAAAACCAGTTTTAAAGACGGCAGCCTCAAGCATTTAGGGGGAGCTCGATGTCTCCATCCGACGTGATCATGGGCGCGACCGCTTTTGCAGTCGCGCTCATCCTGTTTTGGCTCTATCGCGACGCTAGGGCGCGGGATGCGAATCCGACACTATGGGTGGCATGCCTCGCCTTGTTCGCCCTGTTTGTCCATGTATTCCTGGTGCCATTGGGGCTCATCGTGTATTTGTTCGTCCGCCCCAAAGGGCGACTCGACCGGTGCCCAAACTGTGGAGTGGCGTATCTCCATTGGTTGGCGGAATGCCCCAAGTGTGAAAATCGCCTAAAGAAAGATTGCCATCGCTGTCACGCGGCCGTGCCAATCAAGTCCGATCGCTGCCCTGAGTGCGGCGCACCACTTTAGGCGCACAGACCCAAGGGACGCCTAACACCCACAAACCCCGAGGCGAATAACATAGCAGGAACCCTAACCGAAAGGGGATCGCAGATTGGGTTGGGGAAGCCTGCTCGCCATCATTTCGGGACTTGCGTCCCTGGCACTCCTTACAAGCGCCGCAAGCATCGCCCGCGAAGATGAACGGTCCGAGCGCGCCCTGCTCGTCCGGCTGTATGCGCGAGGCGGATTCGGGGCGATGGCCGTGTTCGGCTTCTCCGTCTTGATCCATCTCCTTGCTGAAGTCATGGTTGCACTCAGATAACGGAAGGAACAGGATGCCGGACGCCGGTATGTACAGTGCGTCTGTCCGTCTGCAGTTTATAAACGCTACCGAAGGGAAGGCCGATTCGTCGATGGAACGTAATGCTACAGAGGGACTTCAAGTGCTGGCCTCGGGAGCGTTTGGGATCGAGGGAGACGTGTACAAGCTCGTCACGTTTCTCAACCAAACGCTCAAGGAGAAAGGGTTCACCTTTGGCATGAGCAAGCATCCCGACGGAATCCAAGTGACCGTGTATCAGACGACGGCGGATCGATCTCAGTGAATGAAGGGGAGATTTAGGCTCTCTCTCGTGAATTGGTGAGCCCGAAAGGACGTATGCTAGGGAGGAACTTTGGATCTCTAAAGGGGTTGGGGAATGGGGAGCGAGAAGCGACTCCGACTCGTTTGGAGCGATAGAAATCACTTGAGATCGGCTCGAAGATCGGTAAAATCGAAGCGAATAGCCATTGCACGCAACACAGACGAACTATTGACCAGGGAAGCGCTCGACCACTGCATTCTTGGATCCGCCGAGGAGATTGGCGTCTACCGTGATCCTTTGGGGCGGCAAAAACGCGTTCGCCAAATTCGGATCGGAAGCCTGACGCAAAACCTCGTGACCGAGATCACCGACGAAAGGAGAATCTAACGAGAGAATCGACGAAAAAGCGAGACCAGGTTCCGAACGTGTCTTTCTGAAGGTGTCGACGTCCCAACTCGAAAGGGGTATGTCGCATGTTTTCGATCAGTCAGGACGACGTTCTAAAGGCGCTCAAGAAATCCATGCGCCTGGCCAAGCAAGACTTCTTGGCCGGCGCCAAAGCTGAAGACCCGCCGTATTGGACGGCACAGGCGGAGGCAAGACGGCAGATATACCTCTTGCTCACAAAAGATGTACACGAGAACGGGGTAGAAGCGGCGTATCGGCGAGCAAGCCGATCGTATGCTGCGCTACCCCTTTTTCATTCCCACGGCGAGGATCAACGCCCCGATCCGGTCATCTCCGGGCAGGAGCGTGCGTTTGAGATGTTCTTTTCCATACTTGGCGTTTCCCCGATGAAACGCGCTCACCTAAAAAACGCTAGGCGCCGCGTTCGGCCGGACAATCACATCGGGGCAAGAAGCGCTCGAGACGACAAGGCAAAGGCGAGGCTCTCCATCAAACTCGACGCCTCTCTACCATCTAGCTAGCCGCTTCTTTACCATCGCCAGGCATCGACGTCGTCCACCAGGCATCGAGTTTCGTCGCAAAACGGCCGCTCCGATTCATCAGCAAATGAACGCTAACGATTGGAGCGGCCTCAATCTCCACTTCGGGATGAACCAGGGCAGGTCAAAGAGCGCATCTCCTTGAACTGTGCTTTTGGAGCAACTTGCGGCCGTCCCGTTGCCGTTGGCGTGTCATCATGTCCGGTGGTATGAGTGCCTGGCGCGATGAGGCCCGGTGGGAAACGTGCGGCTCATCAAGGAGTCGTAGGTGTCGCTCGGATTTTTCTCGAGGAGTCACGGTCGGGCTTGGAGGTCAATTGATGTGTGGCTAAAGAAACTTACGAAGGGACTGCTGGGCGGAGGGGCCCCCAAGGCGAAGGGCGAGAGTGGGGCTTTAAAAGATGTCGGCGACGCAATCGTCGCATCGGTTGAATGCGATCGATGTGGTGAACGTATCGAGGTACGGCTACGAAAATCGAGCGACATACCGAGGGGCACAGAGGACGACCCTTTCGAATTTTTCGTGCAAAAGACCGTCGTCGGAACGAAATGCTTCAACCGCATCGATCTCCGACTCGAAATGGATGCGCGATACCGCCTGATCCGGTGCGACGCCAAGGGTGGGCGGCTCATTTCACCATAGCCGCCGCCCAATCCAGTTTGCGCTGCGCAAGCGAAACCGCGTGCGTACTAGCCCCTACACACGCATGGCCGAAATCGGGTTTCACCGAACCTTTCGGAACACACCAACCACTTTGCCGAGAATCTGGACTTCTACAACCCTTATCGGAGACATCGTTGGATTTTCGGGTTGTAGCCGCACATGATCTGCCTCGCTGTAAAAGCGCTTCACCGTAGCCTCGTCGTCGATTAGCGCGACGACGATGTCACCGTTATCCGCGTGCGCCTGCTGACGTACTACGACGAAGTCTCCGTCCAAGATGCCTGCGTTGATCATGCTGTCCCCGCGAACCCGAAGCATGAACACGTCCTCATAGTTTGCAAAATCCTTCGGCATCGGAAAGAAGTCTTCGATGTTCTCTACGGCCAGAATGGGCTCACCGGCGGTGACCCGACCAACGATCGGAACGTTGATGATGTCCTTACGTATGACGTCGGGATCGTTGACCAATTCGATCGCCCTTGGCTTTGTGGGATCTCGACGGATATAACCCTTCTCCTCGAGCCGGCCAAGGTGGCCATGCACCGTCGAGCTTGAATTGAGTCCGACTGCCTGTCCGATCTCCCGAACCGACGGGGGATACCCACGCTGTAACACTTCGCGCTTTATGTAGCCCAATATCTCCTTTTGTCGGGGCGTCAATCCGTCCAACCCACCGCACTCCCTCACATGCCAAACTTTGCAAACCCACGTTGTGAGTATCATAACACATATGTTCGGTCTGACGCAAACATAAGTTCGCATTGGACCAAACACATTCCCCGAAAACAGCAAGGCCGCAAGATCAGACACTTGGCGACCGGCTGCGCCCGCTCGTCAATTCCGTTCGCCACATCCTTCGACAACCCGATTGGTTTTTATTCTCTAAGTACCGCTTGAATAGGGCCAGCACCGAAGGCTTGCTTCGAACCTTCATTCGTTCACGGCCCGGATTAGGATGCCACGGTCGGGCGATCAGTGGGCGACTCGTGGAATCTGCCTCTGCAGGCATCATTAGGCGCCACTTTGATGCGGGTAACGGTGCGGGTGAAGATGTGGGAGTCAAAAAATGCGCGAAAACACTTGACGACGAACACACGTTCGTGTTACTGTGTACTCACGCAAACCGAACACACGTTCCCGGGCGCGGGATGTTTGCGACACCCCGGAACGAAACGTCCTAAACTGGAGGTAGTTTTGGATGGCAAGCAACGTCGTGCTCGATCTGCAGAAGGCCCGCAATCAACGCCGTCACATGATGACGCGCCGCGATACTTACGACCGCAGCACGAGCCTGCGCGCGATCGCGGCGCCAAATATTGCGAACGAACGTTCGCAAAGCATTAGTATGCGGGAGATCGCTGCCGTTGCGCGCTACGTTGTGGTGGGCGCCGTTGCGGCCGCACTACTTTGGTTGGGATATGTCGGAGTTAACGTCGCCGCGAGTCATGCGGAGGGCGTGTCGGCGTGGCTGACTTCTCAGAGCGATGGTCGGTTCGACTCCCGGGAGATCGTTGTACGCTCGGGAGATACGCTTTGGGGCATCGCACGGGAGCATGGGCCCACGGGAATCGATGTTCGAGAGACGGTCGACTGGATCAGACGAAACAACGGGCTGAGCGATGCGACAGTGTATCCGGGACAAGTGCTGATCGTTCCCGCGATGCCTAAATAGAGGGGAGGGCGACGCCGATTCGCGGTGTCGCCCTTGTTTTTATCATTCTCGACCGGTCACCATGTCCAATGGGTGGCGATCGATGGCTCGCTCGAGATCTCTTTTATGGACGCTCGTGTAAATCTCTGTCGTCGACAGGTTTTCATGACCAAGCAGTTCCTGAATGTGACGGATGTCGACGTCACCTTGCAGCAGGAGGGTGGCAAATGTGTGTCGCAGCTTGTGAGGGCTCAACTTTTGCCGTTTGCGACTCTCCATTTGTTCCACTTTTTCAGCGTAACGCTTGATGAAACGGCGGACGGTGGAGGGGTCGATTCGTCGGCGATGCTGACTGACGAACAAAGGTTCGCCCTCGGAATCGCTCATCACTTCAGGCCGTACGAGTTTGTAGTCTGCGATCGCGTCTCGGACCACGGGATGCACGGGTACATATCGTTCCTTGCCTCCTTTGCCAACAAACGTGATGCCATCGGTATGCCGTCCGATGTCGTCCACGTTGAGTTGGACCACCTCAGAAATCCTCAGGCCCATAAAGAGCATCACCAGGACCATGGCACGATCTCGCGGGTTGTCGATGACGTCGAGGAACGCCAACGCTTCATCGCGATCAAGTGCGATTGGAAGACGCCGATCGCGCCGGATCTCCATATCGTCGAGTTTTTCGACGACCTCCGGGGCGATCGGATAGCCTTCCTTGGACAAAAGCGAAAAGAACCGGCGTAACGATGCCAGTCGGCGAAGGAGCGTACTTCGCGTGAGACCTTTGCCAGACTCCAAATAACCAAAGTAGCCGACGATGTCTTCCTTGCGAATCTCGTCCAGCGCCACGTCAAATTGATCGAGGATCGTTCTTGATTGGGACTCTTGTCGGTGGCGCCTGGTCGAAAAGCGTGTGTCGACCAGCTTGCCGTTTGCCTTCTCGAGGTGCTCCTCGAGCTTAGGAATAAGGGCTCGATCTCCGGAGGTGATCAGGTGACCCCGAAACAAGACGAGGTACAGCTTAAATTGTAGCAAGTCCTTGTCGTACGCCACCTTGGTTCGTTCCGAACGACCTGTGAGCGAGGCCAAAAAGTAGTCGCAGCCTATGTTAAACGAAGTCGCGTTCAGTGCGGCCGCCTCCATCCAAAATTCACGGAAATCAACATTATCGTGAATTTGTTATTCCGGTTTAAGCGTTCCCCGCTACTAGGTTGATCTCCTGCAGCTCTGGTTCCTCCACGGTTCAGTTATTTGGTAAGTCACATTTGTGGTTGGTGGATCGCATTTTTGGACGGCGCGGCGGCACATCCTACGCCTGACCGGGATAGAATGGCTGGAACTCAAGGCGGCGCACTCGATCTCTTGAGGCTTTGCAGCCGCTGCAAACTTTTTTCTTAAGTGGGTATTGACGCCGGTAAATGCGATTCGTATACTAAGACCATCAGAGTTGTATGGGTACAACAATTTGTGACGGCCGTAACTTTCGTGGTGCGAAGTCCGGTTGGTCCTTTGAACTTGGGACTGCCGAAACCGCCTAGAGACCTTCCTCCATGACGGATCATGACCCGGTCATGATGAGGTCTTGGGCGATTCCACCCGAATTGGGGCGCTAAGCGCCGATCAAGATGTGCATTCTCCTTACGAGCACGGACCAAAGGTCCGTGTCCTCTTAGGCCAAAAAGTTGTATCGATACAACTTTGGGACACCCGACATTGCATGGAGCATCAAGACGTGATCAAATTCCACCCCTAGGAGGCTCTGAAAGCAATCATGACAGAATCGACGTTAAAGAGTGCTAATCAAGACCATATCACGAGACCGAAATGGCGTCGCAACGCGCCGATCAATGTCACGCTGCCGTTTTTTCTGATAATGCTTGCCATTGCCTGGTTTGGCCCGTTCATCGACTTGGCGCATGGCGCGAACCGACTCAATGTCGTCGCCACTACCGGCATGATCGCAGATGCTGCTCGAAACGTAGCCGGAAGCCACGCCCAGGTCACTGGATTGATGGGCCCCGGCGTCGACCCACACCTCTATCGGGCGTCTCAAGGTGATGTTCGAACGCTCGCAAACGCTGACTTGATCTTTTACAACGGACTTAGCCTCGAGGGCCGAATGGCCGACGTATTGGTCCGCATGGCCCGCACCAAGCCGACCGTCGCCGTAACGGAGTACATTCCGGAAGATGACCTTACCGAACCTGATGCCTTTGGCGGTCTTTATGATCCTCACGTTTGGTTCGATGTCTCGATGTGGAAAATGGCGGTATTGCGGATCCAAGACGCGCTTATTGAAGTCGATCCGATTCACGAAGAGGATTACAGAGCAAACGCCGATGCCTACCTCGCGCTCCTCGACGACCTTCATCAGTACGCCAAAGAGCAAATCGCCCAGATTCCTCCTGAGAGTCGAGTATTGATCACAGCGCACGACGCCTTCGGATACTTTGGTCGAGCGTACGGGATCGAGGTCGTCGGGCTTCAAGGGATCAGCACGGACACCGAGGTTGGACTGCGAGACATTCAACAACTCGTCAGCTTCATCGTCGAACGAGGCATCAAAGCTGTCTTTATCGAGTCGAGCGTCCCGCGGCGATCCATCGAGGCTGTGGTTGAAGGCGCGCTCCGGCAGGGTCACTCAGTAAAGGTCGGCGGCGAACTGTTCTCCGACGCCCTGGGCAATGCGGGCACGCCCGAAGGAACGTACATCGGCATGTTTCGCCACAACGTGGATACGATCGTCTCTGCCCTCAGATGAATCGTTAGAGACGGATCGAATCTCCAAGGCAACAATTTTTCGATGCTCGACGCAATTGCCGATGCTCGATGCAATTCTCGACAATGACGCTACTTTGAGTCAACAACACTCTCGAGGAGGCCACACCACGATGGCAAGTCAAGCTGTACGATCCGGCGCTGATCACGTCGCCGATGTCAGCGCCCAAAACGGCGTAATCGGAATATCCGGCGCAAACTCGCCACCTGCCGTGGAGGTGCATGACTTTTCGGTCGCCTATCGAAGGCGCCCTGTCATCTGGGGAATCGATTTCAAACTTCCGCAGGGCCTCCTCGTCGGAATCGTGGGGCCAAACGGAGCGGGCAAGTCGACACTGCTCAAAGGCATTCTCGGGCTCGTCCCCCCCACCTCGGGATGGGTTAAGATCTACGGCAAACCGTACCGGGCCCAACGCAAGATGGTGGGGTATGTTCCCCAACGCGAGTCGGTTGACTGGGATTTCCCCACCAATGCGTTTGACGTGGTCCTCATGGGACGTTATGGGCATCTCGGGCTCGTCAAACGCCCAAGAAAGCGCGATAAAGAGATCGCGTGGGAGTGTTTAGAGCGCGTCGGAATGGCCGACTTCGCGCATCGCCAGATCAGTCAACTCTCAGGCGGACAGCAACAGCGCGTGTTTCTTGCTCGGGCGCTCGCTCAGGACGCACACGTCTACTTTATGGATGAACCGTTCGCAGGTGTCGATGCAGCTACGGAATCGGCCATCTTGCAGCTCCTCAGCGACCTGCGCAAGGATGGCAAGACCGTGATTGTGGTCCACCACGACTTGCAGACGGTCTCTGAGTACTTTGACTGGGTGCTCCTACTGAATATGAGATTGGTCGCGGTCGGGCCGACCCGGGAAGTCTTTACCGTGGAGAACCTGCAAAAAGCGTACGGAGGTAGGCTCACCGTACTGGCGGATGCAGCGCACACGGTGGCAAGTGAAACTCGATAAGCAGAAATTCGTCCAATAGCGACCGGAGGCCAAGGCGCAATGTGGCAGCTTTTTCTCGATCCAAACTTTCAGTGGGTATTCGCGGGTTCGCTCCTCCTTGGCGTGAGCGGAGGCGTAATCGGGACGTTTGCGCTCCTTCGAGGTAGAAGTCTACTTGGAGACGTCCTCGCGCACGCGGCCCTTCCGGGCGTATGCCTCGCATTCTTGATGACCGGCAGCAAGGAGATCCTCCCCCTCCTCGTCGGCGCAGGGCTCGTCGGGATCGTGGCAACTCGAAGCATCGACGCCATCACAAGATGGACCAAACTCAAAGAAGATACCGCGCTCGGCGTCGTCTTGACGGTTTTTTTCGGCGTTGGAATCGTGTTGCTGACGATGATTCAACACATGGGAGCAGGAAACCAAGCGGGCCTAGACGACTTTCTCTTTGGGCAAGCGGCCGCGCTCGTACGCTCAGACGTCGTTGTTATGGGCGCCGTCGCACTGATCATGATCGCGTCGGTACTCCTGTTCTATAAGGAGTTCAAGGTGCTCTGCTTTGATCCCGGATTTGGCAATGGGATCGGTTTGCCGATGAGGGCGATTGACGGCCTGCTCATGACGTTGCTTGTGATGGCGGTCGTCATCGGCCTGCAGGCGGTTGGCGTCGTGCTCATGGCAGCGATGCTCATTATCCCGGCGATCGCTGCGCGTTACTGGACCGAGAGGCTCGGCATCATGCTCCTGCTCGCTGGTGTTTTCGGCGGCATGAGCGGCGCCTCGGGCACGTTCTTCAGCACGCTGGGCGTTCGGCTGCCGACAGGGCCGCTGGTGGTCTTGAGCGCTACCGCGCTTTTCGTCCTGTCGCTCATATGCGCACCCGAGCGCGGCCTTGCGGCAAAGAGTTACCGTTTCCTCAAGCTCCGGCGAAAAGTCGCTCGGGAGAACTTTCTCCGCAATGTGTATGAGCTCTATGAATTGAGCGTCGATCAGCCGTCCGTTGCGGATACCGGACTGCTTTCCAAAGGAATCCCTATGGAGGCCATTGTCGCTAAATCCGGCAAGAGTGTCGGCGAGTTGAAGCGGATGGCGCGCCGCCTGCAGAGCAAGGGATTGATTCGCATATACGAGCGCGGATCAGATTCCATTTGCACGCTGACCCAAAACGGAATCGAAGAAGCATGGAACGTCGTGCACCGGCACCGCCTCTGGGAAATGTACCTGATGCACGAGGCGGACATCAAGGCGGACCACGTCGACCGAGACGCTGACGACATCGAGCATTTTCTCACCCCCGAGATGGTCGCTGCCCTCGAGCGATACCTCAAGGTCCACCGTCGTGAGCCCCGCATCCTCCCTTCAGTGCATCCGATCGCCAAGGCGTCGGGCCACTAGTTTGTGGCGACCTAAGTTTATCGACGGACGGTTGCCGATGCGAGTTGGAAAGGCGGTACAGCGGTGATTGACACATACGGATTGTTGATCATGGGCACGGGGGCCGTGGTAGCCGGGGCCTGTGCCTTTGTGGGATGCTTCCTCATCCTCCGCCGAATGGCGATGCTCGGGGACGCAATCAGTCATTCAGTGCTCTTAGGGATTGTGCTGGCATTCCTCGTCACGGGCGATATGGGCATCGTTAGCATGTTCGTGGGGGCTGCAGTGTTCGGCCTGCTTACGGCGGTCATGGTGCAAGCGCTCGAAGGATCGGGTGTGGCGTCGGATGCGGCGATCGGTGTTACCTTCACCTCGTTTTTCGCCCTTGGCGTCGTGCTGCTAACCGCCTTCGCCAGTCGAGTTCATCTGGATCTCGAGCACGTCCTGTACGGCGAGATTGCGTACGCTCCTTGGGATGTGTTCATGATCGGTGAAGTAGTGCTCGGACCGAGAGCGATGTGGACCATGGGCGCAGTGTTCGCCGTCAACTTGATCGTGATCGGCGTATTCTTTAAGGAATTCAAGTTGTGTGCGTTCGATGCCGGGATGGCCGCTGCCGTAGGCATCAACGTCGCACTTTTCCACTATCTTCTGATGGGGCTCGTCTCGCTCACGACCGTGGCGGCGTTTGAAAGCGTGGGCGCCATCCTATCAGTCGCGATGCTGATTGTACCTGGGGCAACAGCGTACCTCCTCACCGAAAACCTAAAGAGAATGCTCGCCTTGAGCGTTCTGTTCGGGGTGGCGAGCTCCGTTGGAGGGTATGCCGTCGCTTACCTCATTGACTGCTCGATCGCCGGCGCCATGGCGGGCGTATCCGGGGTGCTTTTCCTTCTGGCGATGCTTTTCTCTCCTTCGCAAGGCGTCATTACCAAGCGATGGCTTCAGCGAATTGGGCCGGAGGGACAAAGTGTGGTACAATGAAGGCCAGCACTTTCATAAAAGGAGTCAAGCATGCCAACGCCGACGTCAACCGCCGAGGACTACCTCGAACGTATTTACTCGCTCATTCAGGAGAAGGGGTATGCCAGGGTGAGCGACATCGCTGAAGCGTTGCAGGTGCGCCCGTCCACAGTGACGCGCATGGTGCAAAAACTTGGCGAGCAAAATCTGCTGGAGTACGAGCGGTACCGCGGTCTCACCCTTACCCAAGAGGGCGAGCGAGTCGGCCGTTCGATTCGTCGCCGGCACAAGGCCCTCGAAGATTTTCTTCATTTGCTCGGGGTAAACGACCAGGCCACGGTCGAAAAGGATATCGAAGGAATCGAGCACCACTTGAGCTCAAATACACTCGAGCGCCTGATCCTACTCGTTGAGTTTTTTCAAGCCAATCAGGACTTGATGGAACGGTACGAGGCGTTTCTCGACGACGCTAAAGAGTGAGTGCTTTCGGCTGAGTGTCGGGTTGACCGAGTCCTCTCCCAGATGGTATACTTATCTTCAGTCAGCGTAGTCGTTGTCATTGATCTGAAGCACCGTAGGGGAGTAGCTCAATCGGTAGAGCAGCGGCCTCCAAAGCCGAAGGTTGCGGGTTCAAGTCCTGTCTCCCCTGCCAGTTATGAACTTCGAGAACCGGTATTTCCTCCAACGAGGAACCGGTTCTTTTTTTACCTGCTTTGCGAAACCAGCGTGCTGCGACTGGAGGTTCGTCGTTCATGTCTCACGACTCGGCTCCGTTTCTGGCCGCGCCCGTCCAATTGCCGAGTGCTGTTCGCCCTGAGTCGGATCTTACCCATGCGATCGCCTCGATCAGGATGTGTGACACCCATGAGCACCTGCGCAAATCTGCGGATTGGGTCGAGCACGGACCGGACGTATTGCAAGACCTATTTACCAACTATGCAAGAGCGGACCTTGCAAGCGCCGGAGCCTCCCAAGACGACCTCGCTTTCATATTCGACGCCGCCAATCTGGACATCGAGGCGCGATTTAAAAGGTTAAAGCCGTACTGGGAAGCTATTCGATGGACCGGATACGGTGAAGCGGTCCGGCTCCAGGCAAAGCTCATCTACGGAATCGACGAACTTACCCCAAGCTCGATCGCTGGTTCGGAGGAGACCCTTCTTTCCTACCGTCAGCCGGGTGGCCGACTGAGGATCTTGCAGGACATCGCTGGACTTGATCACGTCCAAATCGACGATTTCACATTCTCGACGGCGCCCGACGACGAGAGCCCCGACTTTTTTCTAAAAGACGTGACATGGACCCAGTTTAGCAACGGAAGTTTCAATCACGGTTACATCCAGCGAGAGACCGGTGTCGAGATCGTCGACCTACACAGCCTGAAAAGAGCGATGGAAGCGGTGCTGGAAAGACACGGTCCGCGTGCGGTCGCCATCAAGACGCAACATGCCTACCAGCGCTCGCTCGAGTGGCAGCCCCGTTCCGACATCGAGGCACGCCATGCACTCGAGCGGTTGCTCGTAAACGGGCGCGCTCGTTCGACTCGGCCGTCAACTCGGTCGTCAACCGGAAACGCCTACCCCGAATCCACGAGCGATCGACTTTGCATCGGAGATTGGTGTCTCGATTACGGCCTGCGCCTTGCAGGCGAGTGGGATTTGCCTGTGAAGATTCACACAGGAATACTCGCGGGCAACGACGGATTTCATCCCGCCGCCGTCAATCCGGCACACCTTGCCCCGCTCTTCAAACGCCACCCAAAGACCCGCTTTGTCCTCATGCACACGGGCTACCCGCACTTCTACGAGTTCGTGAGCCTTGTGAAGCACTTTCCCAACGTGTATGCAGACCTTTGTTGGGCTTGGTCGATCGACCCGATTGCGACGACTCATTGCGTGCGAAGTCTCATCCATGCTGTCCCGACAAACAAGGTTTTTGGATTTGGCGGAGATACAGTGTGGCCCACCGCCGCGGCGGCCTTTGCTGCGCAATGTCGCTCCTGGTTTGCCAGGGCCATGTGGCAAGAGGTGGACGAAGGTTACATGAGCGAGCGGCAGGCGATCGATGTCGCCCGCCGCGTACTTAGGGCCAATCAACGGGAGTTCTTTGATCGATTTAAAAGACACGTTCGCGTGCCACAAGTTCCGCCAGGTTGAGCCCTCTCTCAAAGCGAGGCGTCTCGATGGCAAGCCTGGGCTTTGAAAGGTCGATTTCGGGTTCGCGCAAGTCGACATCATGCACGGCGCCCTCGAGGATCGATCGAGCGATCCCGACCGCCCGCTCGAGCCAAGCGCTTATCGAGGCGTTGGACTCGTCGGGGTCGCCCTCGCCGGCGAAGGCCCAAAGCTCCAAAAGGCGGGCAATGTGCGCGTCCACATCGAACGAACTGTCCGCCTTGCCAATCGTAAGCGGCAAGATAAGCGCTCGGAAAAAGGTCTCTACCTCTTCTTGCAGCATGCGATCGCCTTCTTCCTTCGCCACTTGCGTCAGTTCCTCAAGGACGTCCTGTGCGTTTCGCCACTCCTGATTGCGTAGGTAATGGGCTGCTACGAGCAACTTTACTTTGGTGGGTTCGCTCGTAACGGCCAGGGCCTCTTGGCAAAGCGATAGCGTGTCTCCCTTCTCCGGCAGATGCATCGCCGCGAGCCGCAGGAGCGCGAAGAGCTCTCTATCGTGCGGCTCTGAGCGGCGCACGCCCTCTCGCAAATGCTCGTATGCGATGTCGGGGCGATCCGCGTCGAAACAAGACTCGGCAATCAATCGGTGCGTGCGCGGCGACGCGGACGCCTTCAGAGCTTTCGAGAAGAGTTGAGTCGCCGACTGCTGACGCCCTGCCGCGAGATACCGGCCGCCAAGCTTCACAAAGGTCTCGGCACTCTCCTCCCCACCGGCGATGAGAGCCTGGTCAAAGCAATCTTTGGCTCGATCTTCCCTACCTTGATCCAGGTGGAGCGCCCCACACCAGATCCAGCCGTCGACGTCGAGCCGATCCTCGAGCAGCAACTCCGCAAATCGTCGCATCGCGCCTTGAAAATCGTTGCCTTTCCAAGCCTGCATCCCAAGGGCGATCGTATGGCGGCGCCACATGGCACGTGCGTCAGGATCATCAGTCACCCCGAGCACCTTGCGCCATTGGTCTGCCCGAACCTGGATCCCTTTGTTACCTGCCTCACAGGCGATGGCCAGCCCGAGCAGGGTATCTCCGTCCTCGGAAAGTCCAATCAAACCCTGAAAAATGTTTGCTGCCTCGTCGGCTTGGTTTGCGGCCGCCGCAAGAAATCCGAGCGCTTTGCGATCGTTTAGATCATCGCCAAGCTGTAGTGCGTACCGCAATCCCCGAATTGCCTCTTCCAGGTCTTCCGCCCTAAGGTGCGCCAATGTCATGCGCCGAGCTGCGGAGCGTGCAAGGGCTCGATCGCCTCGCTCCTCTGCGATCTTTATTACCGCCTTCCACTGTTCGGCGGCCTTGCTCCACTTGCCCGACAACTCGTTAGAGACAGCCAAATTCCAGGAAGCGGCGATGCCGGATGCCACTTGAAGCGACTTCTCCCACGCCAAAACAGCCTCATCCCGCCGATTGGCTCGCCACTGCGAGTTTCCTCGGAGCGTGTGTGCCGCGGCGAGGATCCGACGCGTCACGGGCTCGCCATCTTGTATACTCTGACAGAGCATACACCATTTCTCTGCCTCGTCAAAGCTTTGGTCCGCGAGTGCACTTAGCGCCTGGCGTTCACAAGCGCTGATCACTTTGGTCAGATCTTGGACGGGTTCCGTAGTTCGACCGCGCGACCCCACCCAGGCATTTACCGCCTTCTCGTAGTCCCCGAGCGCGTGGTACAAGTCGCCCAAAATTCGGCTTATTTGAGCGCCTTCGCCCGTATCGCCCGCCTTGACCAAACTATCGCGGATCGCTTCGAGGGACTCGCACACGCCCCGTGACGGAGTGCCCGCGAGTGCGATCGAGACAACATCTGCAACCCATTGTCCAGAAGGCGTCCCTCGGGGACGTTCGAGCAGCATGCGCAAGGCCTTTTCCGCATTGCCGGTCGCTGCCGTAGCGAGCACGATGAGACGTTGCCACGCCCCTTCCGACGGGTACCCAGGCACCCTGGAGCCGGTCGGGCGGTAGGCAGACGATTCCAACAGCTCCAGCGTCAATTGTGGCCGGCCAAGCAACAGCTTGCAAAGTGCAAAGGCGTAAATGATCCGAACGTCGTCGGGCGCAGCCTCAGCGGCTTCACCAAACCATTTGGCCGCCTTTTCGACGTCGCCGAGGATCCAGTGGCAACGCCCCATCTCAAACAGGTAATCCTTATTGCTCGGATCCCATCTCAAAGCCTGCTCAAGACGTAACATACCCTTGCCCACGAGCTTTCGATTGGGCGAGGAACCTTTGAGCGTAATCTGACTTCGTTCGAAATATGCGCTCGCAATACGACTGCGAACCTGCTCGCGCTCCTTCTCCTCAAGGAAGGGATCGTATCGGTCGAGCAGATCCCGCCAAATCTTTATCGCAGCTCTAAACCGACCTCGGCTCACGTGCGAGTCGCCAGAGAGTATCGCCTCGCGAACCTCAACCGCAACCGTCTGGCGATCCGGAGCTTCTAAACTGTCGCGATTACTCACTTCGTGGTCTTCTGCCATAAGAGTTAACCGCCCTTCTGGAGCGGTCCCCCCTCCTCCCACCGGGATTCAAATCAAGGTATGCCAGCCATCAAGCCCCGGTGCCACAAGGAGAATAGCCCTCCAGCGCGGTTTATAACGAAACCGCAACCGAAGGGCTATTTGAGATTATGACGATGAGACCACCTTGGCTAAGCCAGGGACTAGATCTCGGGGATTACGATCTCGACTTCTTTGCCAAGTTTCGCGGACCGAAGCACCCCGTCGATGATCGCTTGATTCTTCAAGATCTCATCAGGCGGGATCGGCGCCTTATCACCCTCACGAACCGCACGAGCGAAGTCCTTCACCTTCTCGGCAAAGATGTTGATCCGGTGCGATTTCACTGGGATCGGGCTCTCGGTCATGTGACCAAGCTTGTCGTAGTACAACGTGATCGAGCCGACACCACCGTCCCAAACGCCGCTCCACGGACCGGAGCCTGCAGGCGTCAACTTCAGACCTGCTTCAGAGCCCAAGAAAAACGTGGCGCCGAGCGTATCCATGTGCATGGCCCAAGAAATCTTGAAGTGAAGCGTGATCCCGCCCTCCAGCCTGACAAGCGCGGCGCCGAAGTCTTCCACGTCGAACTGGTCGGCCTGCGGATGGTACTTCGGTGACGTGCCGAAGAAGTTGTATGTCGCCGCGGAGACCGTGAGCGGCTTCGGATAACCGAGCGCATTCAAAACCAGATCGAGCGAGTAACACCCGATGTCCGCCATCGCTCCCGCTCCCGCAATCTCCTGTTTGATAAAGGTGCCGCCGGGCATTCCCCGCCGGCGTCCTCCTCCGGTCTCGACATAATAGATATTGCCTAGTTCCCCGGATTGCACAATGTCCTTGATTACCTTGGTATTCGGATCATAGCGCGGCTGAAACCCGATCGAGAGGATGCGGTCCGCTTTTTTCGCCGCACGAGCCATGTCGACAGCCTGGTCGAGGGTTACCGCCATTGGCTTTTCGACCAACACGTGGACGCCTGCATTCAAGGCCGCAACCGACATGCTGTGGTGTGCTACGTTCGGAGTGCAGACGCTCACGGCATCGACGCCGAGTGCAAAAAGATCCTCGTGATTTTCAAAGGCCTGGGCGCCTTCCAATCCTTCGGCCTCGATAAACTCCCTCGCCTTACCCGGAACGATATCGCAGACGCCGACCACGTCGACGTACGGGACCTCCTTATATGCGCGGGCATGTCCCCTAGCGATGCCGCCACTGCCAATGATGCCGACCTTCAACTTACTCAATGTCCATCAACTCCTCGTAATACCGTATGGTGTAGTAAAACGCCCCACGCTCCTCCGGCGGTTGCCGGTGGACCCGCGGGGCGAATCGCTTCGGAGATAGAACATTACATTGTCGAGCGCAAAAATCCTGCCACCTCGAGCGACTTCTCGATCAGTCGACGAGGCCGGTACGATCGATCGACTCGACGAAGAACCGCTGAGCAAACAAGTAAAGCACAAGCGGCGGAATGACGACCAGGAAGCACGCCGCCATGACCAGGGGTTCGTTGAAGATCTCCCCTGCCGCGCCGCCGGTGATCTCCTGCAACCCTTGCTGCAGGATCTGCAGGCGCAGCGGCACCGTAAAGTTCTGCGGCTTCATCAGGTACATCATCGGCTCGTAGTAGTCGTTCCAATGCCATACGAGCGAGAAGAGGAATCCAACGAGCAACGCAGGACGGGCGAGCGGCAGCATGATCTGCGCATACGTGCGCACAGGGCTACAGCCGTCGATGTATGCCGCTTCCTCCAACTCATAGGGCTGTCTCTTGAAGAACTGCCGGAAGATCAACACGAGCAGTGATCCCCGCAAGCCGTGCGCCAGGAATGCCGGCACCGTAAAGGGCATGAACGTGTCGATCCATCCAAGCTGCCTGTACAAAATGAACAGCGGCACAATGATCGTCTGCGGCGGCACGATGAACGTGAACAAGACCAACATGAACAGGAGGTCCCGCCCGGGAAACTTGAACCTTGCAAAGCCGTATCCCGCAAGCGAACAGGAGATGATCTGACCCGCGGTGGCGAACAGCACGATCGTTGCGCTGTTCTTGAGCCCCACGAGGTAGTTCATGCTCTGAAAGGCCAAGACGATGTTATCCCAGTACACCGCCCTCGGAATCCAATAGACGCCCGGATCGAGGAAGTCCTGCACCGTCATGAGCGACGATGAGGCCATGTAGATCACCGGCAGCAGGAATGCGAAGGCAATGTCGATCAAGAGCAAGTAGACCAGGCCCAGGAAGAAGTAGCGCTGGACCTTCCTCAGCACCACGAGGGTCCAAGGTATGCCGGTCGCTGAAAGCCGATGCTTCTCCCTCGTCTCCATACCCCGGCGGGGCTCAACTGTCGCGTTCGCCACCGTAATACACCCACTTCCTTGAGGAGATAAACACCGCGCCGATCAAAAGGAAGATCAACAGGAAGTAAATCCACCCTAACGCCGCAGCGTAACCCAATCGGAACGAACCGGAGAACGCTACGGTCCTCAGGAAGTTGACCATCGGGTTGAAGATATCCGTAAAGCCGTCGACGATCGTGTAAATCGTATTGACGATAATGATCGGCGACAACATCGGCAACGTAATCTTCCAGAATATCTCCCAGTCGGTAGCGCCGTCGATCCTGGAAGCTTCGTAGAGCGATCCGGAAATTCCTTGGAAACCTGCGATGAAGAGCAGGATCTGGATTCCCGAGCGCCACAGTATCAGCGTCAAGCGCGTCATCACGTCGATGACGATATCGGCAAACTGCGCCGGCAAGTACATGTATACCAGCGTCGGTACGTCGAGGCCGACCACCGCTTCGAGAGATCCGACCTCCTGCTGGAAGAGTCGCTCGACCACAAGGCCGGACGCAATCACGACCGGTAGGAAGAAGATCGCCCGAAATAGGGCGACGCCCCGGATCTTTTGGTGAACCAAGAACGCCGTGAACAGTGCGAATGTCAGGATGATCGGCACGTCCACGAGGTTTCTTTGAATTACCGTCACCAAGATTGGCACAAACCGCTCGTCGATAAAGAACGCCTCGTTGAAGTTGTCCCAGCCCACGAAGCTAAGGCTGAAACCCGCCATCATATCGACTTTGCTGAATGCTAGGCGGAGCGAGTGCGTGAACGGCCTTGCCACGAAGACCAGGAATCCGATCAGCCACGGCAGGATGAACAGAAACCCGTTGATCGACTGACGCTGCCTAAGTGTGAGCTTCAATCCCGAATCCCTCCTCCGATATGGACGAAGTCGAGGGGACCGACAACCACATTTCCATCGGTCCACTCTGTACGGCGGTAGTTCACGACGACCCTCGAGCCATCTTCGTAAACCGTCTCGTAGACCAAGTTGTCAAGCTCGTTGTGGTCAACGATGGCAACGTCTTGCAGATAGCCCATCTGTTCGCCCTGAATCCTGTACTCCTCCAGGACCGTATCCTCCCAAACGGCGTACTGGGAACTGAAGAGCACATTATACCGCTCAGCGTCTTTCAACTTCGACGAGTCCTCGTACGTTAGCTCAAACACCGGCAACGAGCCGTACTCTACGTTCTTCAAGAACTCCCTGCGAGGCTCGGACCGCAGGTTGCCGGGCCAGCCGTGGTAAGGAACGATACCGTGTACGGCGATCTGGTAGAACGGGATGCTCCTGCTGGCAAAGAGGTGTGTCGTATCCTCCATCGGCGCCCGCAACACCTTATCCGCCAGCGGCAGCATATAGATGTTCCCGCCTTGGATGATCGCTCCGCCCATGTGGCTCCGGGCCAACTTCACGATCTCGGACCACGTCTCGGCCACCTGGTAGCGCTCAGCCGTGTAGTGCGCGTTTCGATCGGAGATCAACGTCCACCCGAACCGCTCAAAGTCGAGTCCGTTCACGCCAAAGTTAGCGATCCTTGGGATGTCCCGAGACGCATAGTCGCGCAGAGCGATCCCGGGGCTCAAGATATAGCGCGTGCCGGCAAAGCCGATCCCAAATCCGCTGATCGGAAGCTTTGCAGGACTGCGCACGACGTCGGTGCGGGTCGAAAATCCTCCGTTGTCCTCGTACGCATCCACGTAGTTGTCGTCTAGGTATACCCTTACGCCTTGTTCATTTGCCCACTGTACGAACGCCCGCAGACCCGCCTCGCCACCAAGGGGTCCGGACACCGGGAGCCTGCGCGGATACCGGCCGGCATAACCTTTGTGCGTCCACCCTACGAGCGTCACGTCGAGCTCCTTGACACCGTTTGCCTTCAGGGTCTCCACGATTTCCCTCGCCTGAGCAAACGTCGTCAGCGTAATCAGCGTATCAAAGACGAGCTGCTGCTGGGACACCGCTTGGAAAATCCGAATGTGGATCGGCGCGATCCCATCGTCCCCAGCTACCCTACCTGGTTGCAGGTTGAGTGTGTCGATCAAGTGCTCTCGATAGCGAAGCGCCATTCCCGTGTAGCTTGCTCGATCTTCCGGCAGCAGGTAGTACCGCACGGCACGATCGACGGCAATACGTCTCGACTCAACCGTCTGGACGTTGGCATTCCGTCTTAGCGGCGCCAGGTACTCACGTCGCACCACGAATTTGGCATTCGTCCGGTAGTAGTCCACGATGTATCCGGAAGGCGCAGCCACGACCTTTGCATCGTACTCGCCTTGGGTAATCACCCCAAGAAACGCTCCGTCGTGGTGCTTTAGTCCGAAGATCGGCATCGGCACTTGCCGATTGACCGGCCTCATCGGATCGTACTCGACAAACGGGTAGTCCTCAGGCCCATATACGTACTCTTCGAACTGCTTCGCATACCGACCGTGATCTGAATGGAACGGAGCGATCGCACCAGAGCTGTCAGGGAAGACCATGTAGCCTTCGTCGTTGTCGGTAGCAGCGCCGAAGAACGGCAACAGCTCGAGGTACACAATGACGAACTCGTCGTTCTCCTGCAGTCCGGAGTCCGGAATCCTAACCTCCAGATAGTCCGGTCCGAGGATGTAATCGGTGGTAATGACGAAGCCGCGTGTGTTCATCGTGTACACGACGCGCACCCCGTCCCGGATCGGCTCGTACGTCACCGTCGCGCCTTCCGTCAGCGGGTCAGTCTGCTTGATCTGACGCCGCTTGGCGTCCGTGTAGCTGAACGTGATCTGCGACTGTGCGTGTGTGCGCCACAAAGCGCTCGGAATGCGATCGTGCGGCCCCGGTGGGTTGGTCCGCCACAGCTTTCCATTCCTCCGGTCGTACACGATGAACTGCGTCACATCCGGCTCGATGTAAAGCTGCAGATTGGCATTTTCAGCCACGAGGAGGAACCCATCGGGAACGAGCCTCTCGCCTCCTTCGAGGGTGCCGCCTCCAATCTCGATTTCCTGCGCCGCAGCACCCAACGTCGCCAAAAGTGCAACGAAGACCAGTGCTAGACATGTCGAAATCCAGTTTGCTCTACGTCTCTGCATCATTGGCGACCACCCTAACCCCGAATTGTAAGCTCGATCGTCAATTCACGCACAAACGTGACGATCTGGTCGGTAAGCGTATACGTGAGGCCGGCAACGGCGATGAAACAGATCATCCCGAAGATCGACAACGCAGCCGTCCCAAACGTCTTGCGCAGCGTGTAGTTGTGCGTCGTTTGGATGTGGATGACGATCAGGATTGCAATCCAAACGACAGCAATCATATCGAGCGATTCAACGTACGACTTCTCCGTACGGGTAAGGATGTGACTCAGCGCGATTCCGATGGGCTTGACCATAATGTACGGCCCAAGGGAGTAGCCGGTGGCGATCACAATATCTCTGAAGAAACCTTCCCCTTCGAAGATCGCCGTCACACCGTAACTACACACGCAGAACAGGATCCACGGCAAGATCAAGCGTGCAAACTCAAGGACTAAGCTCGCGTCCCGAGGATCGATGTCTGCGATCTGATAGCTGGTCCACATGATGTCGGCCACACGTAATCCGAACATGATCGCGACCAGTACCAGCGCCGTTACGAGACTTCCCTTACCCTCGCGCTTTAGCATCCAATATCCGTCCCACGGATGCATCATCGTGGTCCAAACCATCTGCACTGCCCGGCCTACCGGCCCACACGACTCATACGGTTTGTTGAGGAGCCACTTGAAGAAGCGTCCGACGAGGATCGCAAGTCCCAAACCTGCAAAGACCAGGAACACGGTCAAACCGAAGTGCTCCCGAATCCACTCGTGCCGAAGCTTCCCGAAAATCTCGGAGTAGCCGTCACGATCTTGACCGAACCGATACTCCATGAGCGCTTCTTCCCAACGTCCAACCTTCTCAAAAGCCTTTGCAATGCCACTATGCGCAAGGTTGTAGTTGGTGTTGAGCATCAACGCTTGGCGCCAAGGCTCTTCGGCGTCTTGATAGAAGCCTTCTACGTAAAGCTCACTTGCGGTGTGGACGAGCTGAGCGAAATCGGTCGGTCGGAACACCTGAATGTTGTTCCGGTCCTTGTCCAGGATGTATAGGAGTCCCTCACGGTCCGTGGCAATGCTCGAAGGGAACCCAAACTTGCCGTTCTCCTCCCCTTTGCCTCCAAACATCGTAAGGAGATTCCGGTCGTCGTCGTACTGATAGACGATGCCGTTGGCCGAGTCGACGGCGGAAATAATCCCGTGCTCGTTCACCGTCAAGTCGATAAAACTAGCGTTCACTGCCCGGCCGGCTCTGGTGATTGGGAAACCGTATCGCTTGCTGCCGATTGCCGAGCGGTTCATCACGTCCGTGCCCACGCCGTTCAACTTCTTGATCTGGTTGTCCGGGGCGTAGGTGGTCGACGAGTATAGGTAACCATTTGGGCTGATCACGATGTTGGAGTGAGGCGCAGGCAGTTCCTTACTGAGCTTCTCCCGCTGAGCCTCGGTCGCAAACATCCGAATCAAGACCCGCCGAAGGCTAAAGCCGACCTTGTTGGGAGCAAAGAAGCCTCGAAACTCCCCTCGCGTGTCGAGGAGGAGCATGCCGCGGTAGTCGCTCCGATTGACTACGTATAGGTAATCCCGCTGATCCTGGACTACCTTGGTCGGACGATAATCAAAGTCTTCGCCCAGCAACTGGTTTTCGGGCTGTGGATAGATCCGAATCAATTCACCGGACGAAGTAAGCTGCACGATCCGCTTGTTCCCGGTGTCAGCGATGAACACCTCGCCTTCCGGGTTTACGAACAGACCCTCAGGGTTGCGAAAGTTTCTGCCGCCAAGCCGTTGAACTTCCGCATTATCGCCACCGACGATGCTCCTGATCTCGCTGATGAACTCGCCGTCTCTCGTCAATCGAACCAGGCGATTGTTGCCGGTGTCGGCGACCCACAGCTCAGCGCGGTCCTCGTCGTAAAAGATGTCCTGAGGGCCGTTGAAGCCAAGGAACTCAAAGGACCGCTCAAAGACGTACGGCTTAGGCGACGGGACGAGCCTCGACGCATTCCGATTTGCAGTGATGACGCGGTCGCCCTCTTGAATGTGAAAGCCATACCCGGCTCCGAGGGCGCCAACGCTCATCAACAGAACGATCGCGGCGGTCATCGCCAAACGGAACAAGGCCATCTCCGCAATACCCCTCCTTGGTGCTCTCTGCATTCGACGTCTCATATTCGGCACCCCCATTTATTTGATCCCCGCATGGGCCATGGTGCTGATGATTCGCGCCTGCATGATGATGAAGAGGAGAATAAGCGGAGCGGATTCCAAAAACGTCGCAGCCGCTTGAGCGCCTTGCCGCGCTACCACCAAATCTCCGGAAAACATGGTCTGAACTGCGAGTGGAAGCGTCTTCATCGCCTCACTGTGGGTAAAGACCATCGGCGACCACGTGTCTCGCCAAATCTGCATCGCTTGCCAGATGATCAGCGTCGCCCACGCCGGCCGCGTGAGCGGGATAATCACTTTCGTGAATAGGCCCCACTCGGAGGCGCCGTCGATTCGGGCGGCTTCCAGGAGCGCATCCGGGTACTGGTCCAAGAACTGCTTCATAAAGAAGACTCCGAACGATCCGCCGAGCCCCGGCAAGATGAGCGCCCAATAAGTATCGACCAGTCCAAGGCTCGATACGAGCAGGTACCTGGGAATGACGGTGACCTGAGGGGCAAACATGAGCGCCGCAAGGCATGCGTTAAAGATCGGCATCGCGAGCGGCATCTTCCTCATTTTCGCAAGCGGATACGCCGCCATGCAGCAGATCAGCACGTACGAGATCACGTTTGCCGCGGTGACGAAGACACTATTGAAGATGTACCTCGAGAACGGGACCCAGGCCCGCGACGCGGCAACCACCAGGTCGGTGTAGTTTTCGAGTGTAGGCCTCATCACATAAAACCGAGGCGGCCACAGGAACAGTTCTTCGATCGGTTTGATGGACTGAACCACCATCAAGTACATCGGCAAGGCCATCCCCGTACCGACGATCGTCAAGAACACATAGATCCATATTGGCTCACGCTCAACCTTGTTCTTTCGCCGCAAACTAGGCACCAGTGTGCCCATGCCAAATCCCCTCCCGACTAAGCTTTTAGCGAACTTCGATCCGCACGGGTGCTCCCGCCGTTATCAATACTCGCCCTTCGTGGACAACATCTTACGGAAGATGCCGCTCAAACCGAACATCATGAGAAACATGATGACTGAGACTGCGGAAGCATAGCCCATCTCAAATCGCAAAAACGCATAGTCATACAGGTGAGCCATGATCGTGTGCGCAGCATATTCAGGGCTGGGGAAGCCAACCATCGCCGACGCGATGTCAAACATCGAAAACGCGCCTACCACGGCCATCACTGCGCCGAACACCAACTGCGGCTTAACCAACGGCAAAGTGAGAAACCAAAGTTCCTGAATTCGATTCTTGACGCCGTCAACCTTGCCTGCTTCAAACACCGTTTCATCAATCTGCTGCAACCCGGCAAGGAACGCCAAGAAGGCCGGCCCCATGCTCATCCACAATTGCACGGCAATCACGACGCCCAACATCGTGTCGATGTCGGACAGCCAAGGAAATGGTTCGTCTAAAATACCGAGGTTGATCAGCCAGTTGTTTAGGTACCCATACCGGTCGTTCGAGAAGAAGATCCTCATGATGAACGCCATACCGACGCCGCTGAGCGACGGAGCAAAAAACGCAACCACGTATACGAGGCGCACCTTCACTTGGTTGATCAGCCACGCAATAATGAACGAAAGCATAAAGCCGACCGGACCAGTGAGGATCGCGAAGACAACCGTTACGTGTAGTGACTTAAGGAAGATGTCATCCGCAAGAAACAGAAGGCGGTAGTTCGTAAGCCCGATCCAGTTTGCCGGTTGCAACACGTTGAAATACGTGAAGCTCAAATAAATTGCGGTGAGCACCGGAGCGACCGTAAACACGATGAAGAAAATCATGAACGGCGCCATGAACAAGTATCCGGCCTTGTATCGCTTAACTTGCCTCCATAGCTCACCAAGCCGAGCCGAGAGCGTCAAGCGATCCGCGTCAGTCCTTGACACGACCGTTGGGTTTGCTTGTGCCATCTGGAATCCCTCCTGCTGACCTTGACTCGCCTAGATCCTACCTGTCGGCTCCGACGGTGCGCGACGCGGACGGAGCCGACACTCCCCAAGTTTCTATTCGTCTCCCGGTCGGGATTGCAACGTTCCCCGTATTCCGGTCGTGTTGATGCCTCTGAAGAGTTCTCGTCTCATATCTTCCGGAATCTCGATGCCGAACTCTTCCTGTTTTCGAATGAGCTCGCGATTGATGTCTTCAACCGCCCGCTCGATCGCTTCTCGGGGATTGATCCCTTCGAGCACGACTCGGTTCCAAGCGTTCACCACGTGACGAGGCGTAAAGTAGTCGCCAAGTACCACCGGCTTCTCACGGAACCAGCGCCACTGCTCCTGAATGGATTCCAGGTCGCTGACCGGCCAAGGCAGGTTGTTGAAGGCTTCGATATTTGCTGTATTCCACTTGGCTTCTACGCCGATCAACGCTTCGATCTCCTCTGCGAAGCGCGTCTGGATCTCCGTACTGGTCCACCACTTCATGAGTTCCCATGCGTCTTCCTGACGGTCAGAGTCAGTAAAGATCGTCACCGCAGTCGAGCTGCCGCCGGCGGAACGGTCGATTTCACCGGTGGCCGTGCGCGTTCCCGGAATTGGGACCATCTTCCACCATCCGGTAAGCTCCGGCGCTGCAGTCGACAGGAGGACGTACGTGAAGTAGTCGGCAATGCCGATCGGCATCTCACCTGTACGCATCCGGTTGTAGAAGTTGGCTTCGATTGGAATTTTGAACTGAGCCCAAAGGTCGGTCCAGAATCTAAATGCCTGCAATGATTCGGGCGTATCCAGGCGTGAACGCAGGCCATCGTCCGTGTAGAAATCCGATCCGTATTGGTATAGGAACGGAGCCAGGCTGAGCGCGGCCGCGGGTCCTTGGGCCGGACTTGGGTAGTAGAAGTTCATACCCATTTGCTGAAGCTCAGGCAACATCTCGAGCACATCTTGCCATGTCTCCGGCGGCTTGAGTCCCATCTGCTGCTCGATGATGTCGATTCTGTAGAACATCATGTTGAACGACTGAGTCTCGGGCAGAGCGAAGACGCCGTCGCGGAACGTGTAAGGCGTCAACATCCCCGGGCGGAACCGCGTGATGACCTCTTCAAAGTCGTCAAACTGCGTCAAGTCGACGACCGCGCCGCGGATGGCAAACTCGACAGGCAGCGTTTGCTGAGCGCCAAAGACGATGTCTGGCGCATTGCCGGAAGCGGCGGCGAGCAAGATGACCGACGTGCCTTGCGCCGTCAGAGAGCCTGCGGGCACCAAGTTGACGTTCACCGGAATGCCCGTATTTGGCGTGAAGTCTTCTTCGATCATTTCTTTGATCGCCATGGCCCACTCACGACCCCAGGCCACCCACAACTCCAAGGCCTCTTTCTCGTCGTAAATGCTGCCGACTCCGGTGTAATCCTTTGTGAAGGACTCGAGGAAGCCATATACTTGATACTTGATCCGCTCGAACAACGGCGCCTTGGCCTGCGGAAACTTCTCATCGGGCCCCGCAATGTAGAAGTAGTCGATCAAGAGCGGCGAGTAACGCATGTCAAGCACGTAGTAGCCCAGACGGCTCTGCATCTCACCGAACTCGTTGATGCGCGTGTGGATCTTGTACGGGTCGTCGATCATCGTCTTAAGTTGATGGGCTGTCAGGTTGAAAACTTCAGCAATGTCGACGTTCTTTCCGGCATAACTGCGAATGCGATCCGCCTCGACCAATAGTCGCGTCCGAATCTCCTCGAGCTTGGGCAAGAGGCCCGGAATCCGCTTGTGAACTTCCCACTCCATGTAGGGATCTGGGTCGGGGCCGGTGATGTACGTAATGGCGCGTCCAATATATGAAAGCTCTCGTGTGGTAAGGTCGAGCACGCGGATCGTCTCGGCGTTGTCGCCGACTTTGACGTTCATCGTAATCGTATGCTCGCCCTCTTCGAGGTAAAAGAGGTATGGATTGCCGTCACGATCGCCAATGGCGTTGATGCCCCAGTATCGATCGTAGGAAAACACAACGTGCTTCATCTCTTCGAAGGGGAACTCGCCATCGATGAGAACCGAGCGCGCTGAAGGCGTGTGACGCCAGTTTTGAATGCTCTTGATGCCGATTTTGTAAAGACCGGACTCAGGGACCGTAAACTTCCAAGTGACCCACTGTCCACCTTTACGCCATCGCCAACCGCCAAACTCATTCAGTCGCCAATACCCTTCGGAAGGCGGATCGGAGAGAGGATCAAACCCAAATTCGGCGCGAATGGTCGGATCCGACTTTAGGTAAGGAGTCTCTGCTTGAATCTTGATGGCGACGTCCTTGACCTCTCGATAACCTTTCTCAGCATAGGTACGAGCCACTTCGGCATACGTTGGAAGGCGCTCTGCCGACCGAACTACGATCCGCCGAATGGCCATCGGCTCACGGATCGAGTGGATCGTAATCCTATTTACACCGGCCTCGAGCGGAAAGTAAAACGGATCGATGTACATGCCTTCGGGATCTTCGAAGTACTTGAATTGCCACGCCGGAGTTTCGATCTGGCGTGGGCGGATATCGTTACCCTGGTTGTCTTGCTGGGGAAGCCCGGCGTCGCGCCAGACGCGCTCGAAGGTTAGACGTCGGGCCTCACTGAATGGATAGACTCCATTCACGCGCACGTCCCGCATCGCCGAGGCGCGTTTGCCCGGGAGGGGATAATACTCGAAGCCGATCCAATATAGGCCGGTCTCGGGCACCTCAATATCCCAATGGTACGTGTCGTCCTCTTCCTCCCACAGGAGGATCTCGCCCGTAAGGCCCTCAAACTCGTTCACAGTCCGGGGCTCCGTCTGACCCTCGTGCATGACGAAGTCGGCGCCGTTTACTTCCAGATAGAAGTCTGACACGGGACGAAGCCCTTGTGCCTCCCACTCGGGCATGGCTTCGGCGTACAGCGGCTCTAGTAAGCGCGACATGTCGAATTGCGCCAAGAAATCGTCCACAACGGGCGCCGCAGTCTCTGCGGCGGAGCTTGAAGTCTGTGCGCCCGCGATCGTCGGCGCCAGGAGAGCCATCAACATCAATGCGATGCCGATGCCGATGAACCTCTTTCCTTTCAGCGCTTTACTGTCCATGACCATCCCTCCGTGTCAGTGCCGGCCGAGTTTTTTATTCCAAAGCTCCGGCTGCATTCACGATGTTTCGAATAACCTGTTCTCTGACGAACGCCACGGTATCTTCCAAGTCGGAGACGTGCGCGTAGTAGCTCGTCGTCGCAAACCAGCCCGAACCGACCTGGACGGCTGCGCCGATATCTAGATACCGCTCCGTGTCGTCGCTGAAGCCCACCGTAATCCGCGTCGAGTTTGCGCTTGGATAAAACCCTAGCTCATTCGGGTCGTCCGGCAAGGGAGGCAACGAGTCGGCGCCAAGGCCCACGAGCGCGTTTACCAGCGTCTCCACTCGGGAGGCGTCGACACTCGTGCCGGCTCGTACCCAGCCGTCGCCGCTGCGCTCGATCAAGGTCCCTTCAGGGGATCCCGATCCGCGCTGGATGCGGATATAGGTCACGTCGGAAAGCGATGCAGGAAAGAGCCTTGACCGGACCCGCGAGGCAGCGTCAAGCAACTCATCGGCGGCGGACGCAGGTCCGACGTAGATGCCGTCTCGGGACGAAGTCTTCAGGTAAACTTCAGAGCCATCTTGTACCGGCGCTCCCAAGGAAAGTGTGAGGCGATTGCCGTCCGTGAAGACGACGTTCACATCAATCGCGTTTGGATCGGTGCCAAACCCGTAATCGACGCCTTCTTGTTCGGGAAGTCGACGATTGGCCCCAACGGACCGGACGGCATCGAGGAGCGGCTCGAAGTTAAAGACGACGGTGCGATTGGACTCCCACGCCCCGGAGCTGTTGCGCGTGAACACGGTCCGAGTGCCCTCAGGCCCTGCGCTGATCGAAAGCTCTTTGACACGCTCCGGATCGAATGAGAGAAGACTGTCGTTGATGCCGAGCGCTTGGCGAACGATATGCTGTGCGTGGAATGCCGGAACCACATAAATGTCATCACGGCCGGATACGCGGAAATAATAGTGATGTCCGTCGTCGGTCGCCGTGCCAACGTCCAACACGACCTGAGTGCCTTCCTCAAAATCGAGGGTGAGGCGGGTCGTGCCCGGCGCCGGGTAAAACTGTGCACCGGCGTATCCGGACTCGATTTGTCCGGATGCTTGGATGAGGCGCACGCTTCTCAAGAAGTGGTTGACGTCAAAGGCGACGGCTCCGCTTTCGAAGACCCACGCCGCCCCTTCTCGTTCAATTTGGATCACGTCGGGGCGATCGTCGTCGTCCGTAGCAATGGCGCTCTCAACCCGGATTCTCGATACGTCATCGGGGTTGACGCGCATCAGGTTCGAGTCGACGAACGCCATGGGGTATTCGCCGATTCCGGCGAGCGATACGTTGCTGATGGCGTATACGACGTCCGAATCGGAGGCCTTGACAAAAAGGCTCACCGGAGAGCGGAGGTTGCCGATCAAGAGCTCTTTTGATACTTCCGTTCGATCAACCAAGCGTACGATCGCCCTCGGAGGATCAAATCCAAACTCCGGATGATCGCCCGAGAGTTCGTCTGCAATCGTCAAATTGGCAAGCCGATTGAGGAGGTTAGTCACCGCCTGTTGATCCGCACGATCCTGCACCGGCAGCACGACATCCCACTCAGCCCCGTCCTTTTGCAGGACAACGCTTTGATTCTCGCGTTCGATCTCGATGCGAGAAACGTCGAAGCCCGCTAGCCCGAGGAGGTCAGGACCCGACGCGCCGAAGGCGGCCGGCGCCGAGACGACGAGAGCCAACGCTATGACGACCGCAATCAGCTTTGAAATGGATAGAATTCGATGTCCATCGACCATCCTATTCGCACCCCCGTTAGACGTGAATCCATTGAAGCGCTCTATTTTCTATACGAAAACAATAGCCCCTCGAGACGGCCGAAGCGGCGCCTTGGCATCCCGTAAGACTTACATCGGGGCTAAACAGGTTCCTCCCACGGGCGATCGCATTTTTTAATGGGCGCGATTTCCTTGTGGGCATACCTGACATGCCCTATCACAAATGTGATCATACGAATGTACAGTGAGCAAAGCGGTTTTAACTTTCGACGAATGTACCATTTCGTCGTATATGAATGCAGTCCTCCCCGAATTCGGGGATAATGGCTGCTAAAGGCGGAGTTACTTTTGGCGAGTTGGCCATTTGCCGTTAACGTTTCCAAAAAGTGAGCGGTTGGGACTGCCTAACGTAGGACGTTCCCACACCTTCTGCTATCTAAGGATGCATTTGTCAACTGCAAACAGCGTGCCTGGTCGGTGGGTCGAACGGTATGGCGATACGTGGATGGTCCCCCGCACTTCCAAGGTCTCCGATCAGTGTGATGCTACATGCGACCTTTGGACCCCACTTCAGGCTAAGCTTTTACTTTACACCTCGATGCCGAGATTCCTTCTCAATTATTTAATATGCGTGAGATTGTAGGCGGGTGACTGGCTAGGGGCCTTCTCTTCGAGATTCATGTGTGTTTTTCAGCAGCTTTGTTTTCGAACGCTCGTGATTTGACGTGCATGCAAGGTTGGATCGCCGAGGGGAAAGCGCCATATCAATGATGGATCGACAATAAACAGAGCGCTTCGACGAAGCCTTTCGGCTTGGCGAAGCGCCCTTTGAAGTTTACAAATTGATGCCCAGGGCGCCGCCTAACGCTCCGGCGCCGAAGCTCCACAATGCCCTAGTCAACCAGTACGACGTAGCGACGTCCCCCCACGAGAATCCGCTCTGGAACAGGGTCGCCGACACGGCAAAATATATTAGTCCGACAAGGCCTCCGTGGAGCCAGCCCACTCGCCCACTCCTCTTGCCTGCAAGCATGCCGCCTATGGCGATGCTGATATAGCCAAACCACGGCACATCAGCGTCAAAACCTTCCCAAGCGGTCAACGAAACCGCGAGACCCATGAGGACCGCTCCGGCGAAGGTGATTGCAAAACCAAGGAACGTACCTCCAAGGACGGCGCCGATCGAGAATCGGGCAGACGAGCCACTTTCACCAGCACCTCCGCGCCCAATCATCTGGCGTACCTCCAGTCGTCTCACATTGAGCGTTGCTGTGGAACGTTGCTATGGAAGTCTATATGCAACGAAGAGCGTCGAGTATGTCCATCACCGTATCAAAAAGTCAAAATAGGCGCCCGACTCCGGTTTGATTTCAAGCTCGATCGCTCTTACGCGCGCTCGCTTGGGACCGCGCAGCATCGAGCGCCGCAGGAGCTGCAATTTGCTCGTCTCCCCTTCCGCCTCAACCTCCACCCGACCGTCCGGCAGGTTTTGGACGAACCCGTATAACCCGAGCTCCCGGGCCTTGCGCTGTACAAACAAGCGGTATCCGACCCCTTGGACGCGGCCTTCGACACACATGTGCCAACGCTGTGAGGCCAATCTACCTCACTCCTTATTCATTTACGGATCAATGAGGAGTGTGCGTGTGAACGGATCCCACAGGAGCGTTAGGTCGACAAGATCGGCGAACTGGATCGGAAGGTACAGCTCTCCGCTGCGAACCAACGGTGGATGGGACAATTTCACGGGGCGTCCGTCGTAGATCCATTCGACGCCATCCGTCTCGCCCACAAGGAAGTGAAACCCTCGAATTCCCGTCACTCGACCCGTACCGACATCCCAGCGGAGCCGGGCGCCCGTAAGGGCCTCCCAGTCGGAGGCGCTCAGGTAGATCGTATCGAGCGTGACGACGGGTTCGTGCTTCAGCCTTGCCGTCGATCCATGGCGCAGGACACGGACGTACTGGGCGCCTTGCCGATCGTGACGTGTGAATCCCCATGATCCGGCCGTGACCATCGTTCCGTTGCTTTCATTGATATGGACGAACTCAACGGGTTGTGACGCGGTCCTTAGCGTGACGACCGTCCGGAGGGGCGCGACATCCCACGCTTCGATTCCGTGGTCAACGCTCACCAAGAGCTCCATTTGACCGTCTAGGTCAAGGTCACCCGTTCCAAGCACTTGATCCGTTGAAACGAGGCGATTTTGCGGCGCCCCTTGCGGAACAAGCGTACCGCCCTGCCCTGATTCGAACACATATACGAGCCCTCTCGAGGTCGAAAGGAACACTTCATCTCCGGGACCTGCGCGAAAGTCGCCGACGGCTAGGAACGTGTGGCCACCCCAAACATAATTCTCCCACGTGCGCACGAGCGCGCCCGGTGCGTCCTCTTGACCTTGAGCCCAGTCCAACACGACGACGTGGTCCAGGTCGCGGGCGACGACGATCTCGTCCCTCTCGTCGGAATCGATGTCCCCGGCAGCAGCGAAACGCACGCCGCGGCGAATCTCGCCAAGCTCCTCCGCGGCATACCCTGTTCCATCCCACCGGAATACCTGTAATTCCCCCGAATTCGTGAGGAGCGCGAGGTCCGTCATTCCCCATCCGTCGAGGTCGAGCGGAAGGAGTTGGACAATGTCGTCCCACGCATACCGCACCTGATCGACGAGTTGAAACGATGCTCCGTCAAATCCGAATATCGCTACGACGCCGGGCGCGGCCGATCCGGCCCACACCTCATCGGCTCCGTCCCCGTCGTAATCCGCAACTGCGATCGAGCTGATCGCTCCCGCCGGATGGCGAATCCTCCCGATCATGCGCGGGCCTTCTGGTTCTGCCGCATAAACGGAGATTACGTCCTTTGCGAGCACCGCAATGTCGAGCGAGCCATCCCCGTCCACATCGCCGGCCGCTGCTTGCTCTACGGGTTCGGACGTCGGGTGCTGCCACGACTCGACCCATACGAACGAAACGCCTTGCGCGAGCAGCGTTTGGCTTAACCAACACACGAGCGTCGAGACGGCCAGTAAAGTGACGAGCAAGGCGGCAATGCCATTCCGGGCGGAGCCGCCCGGGCGGCAAAATGGGCGGAACCTCACGATTCGGCCTTCTCCTTGATCGCGGACAACATCTTGTCGACGTTGATTTCAAGGGCTTTCTTGAGTACCGGATTGAATATTGCATCGAGCATCGGTACGCCGAGTTCCGCATCGCATGTCAACTCGACCCGGACAGTGCCGTCTGCCTCCGGGGTGAACCGCCACTCGCCCTCGAACTTCTTGACGTCTCCTTCGATCTGCTTGTACGTTATTTTGGGCGTCTCGTCGTCAAACGTATCTCGCTCAGTCCACTTCAAGTCGCGCCCAATCACATGGACATGCCAGCGTGTCGTCGTCCCGTTCCCATCTTGTTCGAGCACGGTTACGTCCTTCACGTCGGGCATGTACTTGGGGAAGTCCTCCATGCGCCTCGCCAACTGATATACGGTGTTCACGTCCGCTGAAATCACCGTCGATCGCTCGACGTACGGCAAGCACGATCACTCCATTCCGCTGTAGCTCATCACCTGGCGCGCCTGTTCGAATGCATGCGCAAGACCAGAAACGGCCCGGTCAATCTCATCCTTTGAAATCACGAGAGGCGGTTCGAGGCGAATCGTCTGTGGATTATTGAACGAAAAGCCGACGAGAATTTTTTGATCGATCATATCGGCTAGGACGATGCCCCCGTGGCCCATTTCGACGAAGTCCATCGCGATCATGAGGCCACGCCCCCGCACGTCGGTCACGACGTCCTGGTACGAGTTCGCCACGCTTCGAATCTCATTTAATAAGTACTCACCCATTTCACGAGACCGCTCTACGAGCCCTTCCGACTGAATGACGTCGATCGTCGCGCACGCCGCGGCAAACGCGCAATGGCTCTCGATCGTGGTGCTATGGAGGTAAGGGTCTTCGATGAGCGGCTCCCACGCCCGCTCGTTCCCCACGAAGGCCGCAAGGGGCATGACGCCCCCTCCTAGCGCTTTTGCGAGCGTCATGATATCCGGCGCTACGCCGTCATGATCGCAGCCGAACATGGCGCCCGTTCGCCCAAGGCCGGTCTGCACCTCGTCCATGATCAACAAGGCCCCGTGGCGATCGCAAATGGCACGCAAATCCGATAAGTACCCGTCGGGCGGAATGATCACGCCCGCCTCTCCCTGAATCGGCTCGACAATCATCGCCGCCGTGGAGCCGGTCACCGCCGCTTCCGCTGCTGCGCTGTCGCCATATGGAATGTGTTTAAACTCTGGAACGAGCGGGCGGAACGGCTCCTTGAAGTGGTCTCGCCCCGACGCGGAAAGCGCGCCGAAGGTTTTTCCGTGAAACGCGCCGTGGGTGGCGACGATCTCCTGGCGCCCTGTGGCCGCTCTGGCCAGTTTAAGAGCGCCCTCCACGGCGGAAGCGCCGCTATGAACGGGGAAAACATAGGTGATGCCATCAGGTGTGATCGATTCTAGGCGCATCGCGAGCTCGGCTAGGGACTCCGAAAGGAGAAAGCGCGTGGAAAGAGGCATGCGGCGCAACTGTCTTTCAACCGCTTCGATCACCTTAGGGTGATTGTGGCCGACGTTGAATACACCGAAACTTCCCAGGCAGTCCAAATACTCGTCGCCATCCGTCGTCCGGATGATGCAGCCGCGCGCCTCCCCCTCTACCTTGTCGAGGCTCATGAGGCTTGCCAGTCGAAACCGTCCCGGATTGACGTATGACTTGTACATCTCGCCGATCCGCGTGCGAAACGCCTCGTTTGTCTCATCGTCGGTCACATAGTACCCCTCCAATAAAGGCTTGGAGTCCATTTTAGCATCTAACCGCACTGCTGGAAATGTGCTATGATGAGGGCGTTGCCCGAAGGCAAGGTTGTCAAGGCCTCTTGCGGCCACTTAGCTCCCAATGGACCTCAATCGGGCGACGGATTGCCATACGTATTTTTGAAAAAGGAGTTGCCTCCTTCCTTGAAAGTGGGATTAATCGGATTGCCAACCGTGGGCAAGAGCGCTCTCTTTCAGTTGCTCACGGGGGTTACGGCGCCTGCGTTCGCCGACAGACAAAAACTCCCTGTCGGCACGGCTCCCGTTCCCGACCCTAGAATCGAACGCCTCTCGGAAATGTACAAGCCCAACAAGACGACGTACGCCTCGATCGTCGTGACCGAGATTCCGGGATTCGTTCCAAAACAGAACGCCCCTTCAGGAAGCGATGCCGTCCGGGGCGTGGACATCAAGGGCCTCGTCGACCACTTGCGCGACGTCGACGCCGTGGTCCACGTCGTTCGAGCATTTTCCGATCCCGCGATTCCTCACATCTTTGGCGCGCCAGACCCGGTCAGGGACTTTGAGACGCTCACGTCGGAGCTGATCCTCACCGACTGGCAGTTCGTCCAAACTCGCCTCGAGCGCCTCGAGCAAGCAAAGAAGCGCCAACCAAACCACGAGGTTGAGGTCGCGGCGCTCGAAAAGCTTGCGAGCGCGCTCGAAGACGAAGAGCCGGTGTTCTCCGTCGAGCTATCTGCCGATGAGGCAACGGCTTTGCAAGGGTATGGTTTTTTTACGTCAAAGCCAATCATTGTTGGCCTTAATGTCGGCGACGACCAGATTGCCGACGCAGACGCCGAGATTGGTCGAATCAAGGAGATCGCCGACAAGGTTCGGGCTCCTGTGGTCACGTTTGCTGCCCAAGTCGAGTCGGAAATCCTCGAGCTCGAGCCTGAGGACCGGCGCGCATTCATGAACGATCTTGGAATCTCCGAGACGGGTGTCGAGCGCCTGGCGCGCGCCGTCTACGATCGCCTCGGACTCATCTCCTACTTCACCGTCGGCGAAGATGAAGTGCGGGCGTGGACGATTCGGAATGGTTCAAACGCAAAAGAGGCTGCCGGCGCAATACACAGCGACATTTCCCGAGGGTTCATCAGGGCTGAGGTCGCCTCGTACGACGAATTGGTCGAGGCCGGCGGGTGGAATTCGCTCAAGGCGAAAGGGCGCGTCCGGCTTGAAGGGCGTGATTACATCGTGCAAGACGGTGACGTCATGAGCTTTCGGTTTAATGTATAACCAGTGAGGGAGTGCAATTCATGGCTAGAGTAGATGTGCGAACATACGAGAAGTTGAGCGTCGAAGTGTACGAGAATAAGGTAGAGCTCGGCAGGGCCGCGGCCGCCTTGGCGGCGGACCGGATTCGCAGCGTGTTGTCTCAAAAAGAGACGGCTAACCTCCTCTTCTCGACCGGCGCATCGCAGTTTGAATTTGTGGCGGCACTCAAAGAATTCGACCTCGAATGGGACCGCATCGAGGCGTTCCACCTCGACGAATACCTGGGCATCGACGCCAACCACCCCGCGAGCTTTCGCCTTTGGCTCACGGAGCGTATCGAGCGCCCCTATGGACCTCGAAAGTTTCACTACATCCACGGAGATACCGGCGACGGTGAGGCGGAGTGCCGCAGGTATGAAGAGTTGCTTGCGCGAAACCCGATCGACCTTGGTTTCATCGGCATCGGCGAGAACGGCCACATCGCGTTCAACGATCCCCCCGTCGCCGACTTCAACGACGAGCGAGGCGTGAAAATCGTCGAACTCGACCACGCGTGCAGAATGCAACAGGTCGGAGAAGGCTGGTTTCCGACCGTCGACGACGTGCCAAAATACGCCATCACGCTAACCGTTCCGACGATCATGAAATCGAAGGAGATCATTTCCGTCGTTCCAGACCAGCGAAAAGCCCAGGCCGTAAAGGACGCGCTTACGGGGCCGTTGGCCGAGAGCTGCCCTGCCTCGATTCTCCGCACCCATCCAAACGCAACGCTCTTCCTCGACCTGTCATCGGCCTCACTGCTTTGACGCGTTTTTCCCTTACATTCGGCCCACGCCGACTGTGAAGACCGATGACCGGTCCTGCCAAGAGACGATCGACAGCGAAGCGTGACATCGCCAATGTGCGAAGTCACGCTTCTTCGTTAATCGCGTCCTGACGCATTGCGCATCTCGCCACCTATGGGTTAAAATAATTGTAACTACAAATATTGTGATTACTATAGTTATAGATAGACGCTGTTGAGGAGTTGTGAATGTTGACTCAACCGACCGCGCCGACGCCTGAGCGGACGGCTCTGGACATGACGATCGACGTATACCGGAGCATCTTGCGAACCTCTCGCAGATTGAGGAGGGAGATGCAAGGCCTGTTTGACGCCTACGGGCTAACTGGATCTCAATTCGGGATCCTAAGGCGGATTCCGCCTGAAGGGATCACGCTCACCCAGTTGGCGCAAACGGCCATGGTCGACCCTGGCAATACGTCGGGCATCGTGGACCGGCTGGTGCGCGAGGGTTGGGTGGAGCGCACGCGCTCGGACGAAGACCGCCGGGTGGTGCGAATAACTCTGAGCGAAAAAGGGCAACGGGTCCTCCATGACCTGGAGCCGAGGCACCGAGCGGCCGTTCAAGAAATCATGTCCGGATTGTCGGAAGAGGAGACAGTCCTCCTTGGGCGACTGCTCGAGAAAATAAACGGCCACCTATCGCGCTTGGACGGGAAGTGATCGTTCGTCACACTTTCGCGAACGGGCGATTGGTGAAAGAAGGAGATGGTCGAATGGGCATGGGACCACGCGGCTGGGAGTTGCGCCAGTTTACGCGCGATCACGACGTGCAAAAGCCTACGCAGCCTGCGTCGATTATTTTCAAGCGGCTCTTTAAGTACACGTGGGCACACCGGGGCGGTCTTGCCATCGCCGGACTTTGTGTGACGGGGATCGCCCTCTTGAGCCTCGTCATTCCCCAACTTACCAGGTACACGATCGACGTCGTCATACCGTCGGGAAACTACCATCTCATCCTTTGGGTGATCGCAGCGATTTTTGCCACGTCCCTTTCGACCGGCCTCCTCACCTACGGACAAAGCTACGTGATGTCGTACGTCGGGCAACGCGTCATTTACACGCTGCGCAATCAACTCTACAGGCACATCCAAAACTTATCGTTCAGCTTTTTCGACAGCCGCAGAACCGGGGAGCTGATGTCACGCGTCACGAACGACGTGAACTCGCTCCAACAACTGATAACGTCGGGCGTCATGGAGATTTTCACGGACGCATTCACCTTTGTCGTCATTGCGGCGGTCCTCATATGGACCGACTGGCAACTCACCGCGCTCCTCCTCCTCACCTTTCCTTTGATGATCGTCACGACCAGGCTATTTGGTCGCAGGATTCGCTCGGCCTACAAGGAGGTCCAAGAGCGGATGGCCGGCGTCAACGAGCACCTGCAGGATACAATCTCGAGCATCCGCCTCGTCAAGTCATTTGCAAACGAAGACTACGAGGTGGAGCGCTTCTCAGCGCGCAACCGGCTCAACATGGAGGCAAACGTCCGCGCCGTTCGCCTATGGTCGGTGTTCTTTCCCTCCCTCGATATTTTGAACAACCTCGGCACCGTCGTGATCCTGGGGTTTGGAGCCCGGCAAGTCATGCTTGGCCGCATGAGCATCGGGACGCTCGTCGCCTTCATGAGCTACCTGCAAATGCTCCACAGGCCCGTCCGCCGATTTGGCCGCATCATGAACGTGATCCAGCAGGCCGCAGCGGCCGGCGAGCGCGTCTTTGAGATCTTGGACACCCGGCCGGACGTGGTCGAAAAACCCGGCGCCCGGGACCTTGGCGCCCTCAAAGAGCGGATTGAATACCGAAACGTCACGTTCGCATATGCGAACCAAGACGGCGACCGCCCGGCCTTGCGAGGCATCGACCTGGAGATCCGCGCCGGAACGACGGTCGCGTTCGTGGGCCCGTCGGGAGCCGGCAAGACAACGATGATCAACCTACTTGCCCGCTTTTACGATCCAAACGAAGGCGCCGTATTGATCGACGGCGTCGACGTCCGGGAAGTAACCCTCCACTCGTTGCGGGATCAGATGGGGATCGTGTCTCAAGACATCACGCTGCTGCACGGAACGGTCGCGGAAAACATCGCGTACGGCAAGCCCGATGCGAGCCAAAGCGAGATCGAGCGCGCCGCGCGCGCGGCAAACGCCCACGAGTTCATCGTCGAGTTTCCAAATGGGTATCAGACCCCGATCGGCGAGCGGGGCGTCCGGCTATCCGGCGGCCAGCGCCAGCGGATTGCGATCGCGCGAGCCCTGCTCAAAAATCCGCGCATACTCGTTCTCGACGAGGCCACCAGCCAATTGGACAGCGAGTCGGAGCACCTCATCCAAGAGGCGCTCGAACGGCTCTTTGAAGGCCGAACCAACCTGGTGATCGCACACCGGTTGTCGACCATCCGCAAAGCCGACATGATCGTCGTGCTGGATCAAGGGGAAATCGTGGAATGCGGCGACCACGCGACGCTTCTTGCAAGCAACGGAAGGTATGCGAGCCTGTACCGAACGCAGGTCCATGCGAGCGCCGGCGCCAATTCCGGCGAAATGCGGCGGATAACCCTTTCGTGATCGGGTACGCTTTGTACCAAAGCGACCTACCAAGAAGGGGGTCCTCGATTGAAGCGGCAGCTCGTCACTGCAGCTCTCCTGGGAGTCGTGGGCGGCCTTGCCGCGGCCGTTCTCTTTGGTCGCATGAGTGTCGACCTCGGGCTCGTCGGGGTCTTGGTCGCGTGGGAAATTGCGCCAAACGGATCGACCGTGCTCGCATTTCCTCCACTTGGCGACGTCTTGGCCTACACGCACTCCGGCCCGAGTCGATTGCTCATCACCTTGGAACGAATCAACCTCGAGTCGCTTCGCTCCTTCCTCGATGTCTCACAGGAATCCCGGCTCGAGACGATCGATGCGGTGACCGCAAGGGCAATGCAGGCCCTAGGGATGTACATCGCCCGGTTGCTCGTCACGGCTGCGCTCGGGGGCGCAGCGCTCATGTGGGGCCTATCCCTCGCGCTTCGGGGCCGCCCCTCCGCCCGGCGCACGATGGCAGCCGCGGCGGCCGGAGCGCTCGCCATGGGCGCCGTGATCGGCCTTGCCCGCGTCACATACAACCTCGACGGCTTTCGAAGTCCCGTCTACAGCGGTGCGATCGAAGCCGTGCCGTGGCTTGTCGAGACAGTCGATGATGCCATCGTAAAAGTCGAGGAGATCGACCAAAGGCTCAGGGCGCTCTCGTCGGGCCTTTACCGAATGTATCAACGAGTCGAATCGCTGCCGCCCTCTGCCTCCTTGGATGCGGCTGACGTCGTGGTCCTCCACGTGACGGACTTTCACAATCATCCGTCCGCGGCGACCGTCGTGAGCGAGATTGCGCGATCGTTTGGCGTCGACTTCATTGTAAACACGGGCGACCTAACGGACTTCGGCACGATCCTCGAGACCGAACTCCTCGAAGGACTTTGGACGATCGATGTGCCACACCTTTTCGTAAGCGGCAATCACGAGACGCCGGCCGTCCTGGACAAGATCGAGTCTTTGGGTTCCATCACATTGATCGACGGTCGCCAGGTGGAACATGCCGGACTCACCGTAGCAGGGCTTCCCGACCCGGCCGCGTTTCGCCAGTCGGCCGAGGCCATGTCTCCCACCGAGGCCATGAGCCATGCTCAGGCGATCAATCAAAGACTCGGCGCGATGGAGGACGTCCCTGACATTCTTGCGTTGCACAATTTTCGTACGGCTCAGGGCGTGAACCCGGGACTCGTCCCTGCCATCCTGTTTGGCCACAGTCACACCGCAAGCGTGCAGTTTCGATCAGGAACCGCGTACGTCAATGCGGGAACGACCGGCGGAGCAGGACTTAGGGGCCTTGAGGCAAACTTGAGCGTACCCATTACCCTCGCCGTGGTTTACTTTGAGCGCTTACAAAAGGGTGACGAAGGCCATGGTTCAGGGGCGCCCGAGCACTTTCGCTCACGGGTGATCGCCGTCGACATCCTCCGCTTGTCGCCATATGCCGGAGGTTTCACGCTCGAGCGTCACCTTGCCCCGCGTTGAACCGTCTCTACGTGATGAAAGTAGGGGAACGATGATGACAACCGAATCGGATCGATCGGCCCCCGCGAGCCTATGGAATCGCCCCGAACTGCGCACGTCATTCATGGAAGGGGTTACGGCGTACGGCCCATGCTATATGATCGCCGGGATTGGCGCGCTTTGCGGCCTCCTTCTGCTGCCCCTTGGGATTCCTGTTTGGTTTGTCGTCAACTGCCTCTTTACCGACCAAATTCTTTGGCCTGTCGACTTGTCGGCGTGCCAGCCGCTCCCACCGTATTCAATCGGCCAATGGGCCGCGGCATTCATTTGGTTTGCTCTGATCGGCGCCGGGTACGTCCTCCTCCACCGCGCCGGCGTGCGCAGGTCGTGGCTCTTTCGAGTCGGACCCGCCGCTTTTCACCCAGGCCACTTCTTTGCTGTGCTCGGAGCGGTCGCCACAGGCGTCGTCATGGTCGCAAGCTCGTCTGTGCCGGGCGTATCCCGCGCGGAAAGCCTGGTGATGATCGTCTCCTGCCCCATTTGGTTGCGGCTTTGGTGGAGCGTTCGACTCCGGGCATACGCGCTCATGGCGAGGCGCCTGCCAACAGCCGCGTGCGCGTGGACCGTAAAGGTATTGCTGGCACGCCAGTTTCGCCTTTCAGGTCCCAGTTCAATCGAGGTCACATTGGACGCTGGAGAAGACGAGACGGTGCGTTCGCTCCCGGTAGCGCTAGTCGTTAAAGGACCCTTTGACGCCGTAGATGACCGACGCCTTTCAGACCTCGCGGGCGCCGTCTTCTACGACCTCGTCGACCGGATTTCGACCGCGACGACTTTGAGTTCGACCGAGTACTGGCGTCCCTATCGAGAGGAGCTTGGCCCAAGCGGTTATGAGTCTCCGCCGATCCCGCCCCCGCTTACCCTCCCCACGCCGCTCATCTGGATCGGAGGCGTCGTAGCGCTGCTCTATTTCGGATACGTATTTGCGGTGGACGCCCCGAGGTCTTTGGGAGGGGCCCAGCTTGAAGCAGCGGTCATGTCGATCGGACAAGGCGCCCGGCAAATGGAGGCGGGACTCGACCCGACCAGGGAGACCGGAGTCGACACACGCTTTTACATGATCAACCTCCGTGACAGTAAGGACGCCTGTCCGCAGCTTGCAAGAGACGTCATGGGCCGCTGGCGCGTTTGGAACGAGAGTTTCGACGACCGCTACGTATACAGAGTGCACCAAGTATCGCAAGTCGACTTTTACGGATTTGTCATCGACGGCGTATCGTACACGTGCGTCAAAGAAACGCCCGGAAGAAACTTGCGGGAGGCGCAGTACCTCATCGCCTCCCGCCTGTCGGCTCACGAATGGATTCGAATCGACGACGACTTAGATTGGCGGTATGTTCCGCCGCGCCCACCCGTCAGAGACTAGGACAGCTCACTCAAGATCAACCCGACCTTATGGTCTGCCCGAAGGGCGGCCTCCTCCGCCGAGATCTGTCCGCCCCAAAACGGTAGGAGCTCCTCCTCCACCGCGCGGCGGTACCGTTCCCAGACGGCGTTTTCCTCGAGCGTCTGGGCGAACGCAAAGCTGTCGAGGTAAACGATTCGATTGTCGGGCGGGTTTGGAAGCTCGATGAACTCAAACGCTACGTTGCGGTTTACCGGGACGCCCGCCCCACCGGACATCCGGATCCGCTGCGCTTCTTCGCCGACTTGAAACTTGATCCATTCCCAGGCGGCATCACGGCGCCCAGGAGATGACTTGGCGTTCACCACCCATACATTAGGCACGGCGGTGGTCACGCGCCTGCCGTCGTCGGACGCTGGGACGACCGCGACGTCGTACTCGTCCATGCCATAGGCGTGCAGGAAGTTGTTCCAGGAGTAGATGTTGAACATCATCGAGGTCGTGCCTTGTTGAAACCCTGAGACTGCGGCCCACGCAGGAAATGCCTCGTCGGCCGGCGACGGCGTGATGTGGGTTTCATGGATCATCTCGCCCATCGTCCTCAATGCGGCGACTGTATCGCTGTGCGCGAGCCTCGACTCCGTGCGCGAAGGATCGAGCACTTGGCCGCCGAGCAGCTTGATCCATAGCATCCATCCCGACGTGATGTACTCAGGCTGTAGGTTAAACCCCCAACGCTCCGCCACATCGCCGTCTCTTTTCGTCAATTTTCGCGCCGACTCGAAGAGATGGCGAATGGTCCAAGTCTCATCAGGAAATGGAATGCCGGCCGACGCGAGGTGCTGGATGTTGTAGTAGAGCGAGGTGATTTGGAAGTCGCTCGGCACGCCGGTCCAAGCTCCGGTCGCGGGATCTTGCGCCGCGTCGAGCATGAAGAAATCCTCGAGCGCCAGGTCGCGCTCGGCCCGGGGGCCCAGGTCTTCAGTAAATCCGGCTTTGTACCATTCGAATGCCCTGCCCGCCTCGCCGTACCAAACGTCGGGGGCAGTATCGGTGACGAGCATCAACGAGAGTTTCGTAAAGAACTCTTCCCACGGGAAGACGATGGTTTCTACTTCGATGTCCGGATGTGACTCAAGGAATCGTTCGAGGATCCTCGGGTCGTGAGCCGCGCTCCCGCCGGGCAGTCCGATTGTGATCTTGGTGGCCCCGCCCGCGGAGCCGACATCCGTGATCGCAAATGAGAGCACCGTCGCAAGGATGATCGCAAACATGCGGTTGATCAATAGCGGTCCCTCCCTACGCGCCTAAACGCCCAGTCAACGCTGATGTAGTAGGGATTGGCGACCGGCCGCGGCACAGCCTTCCCAGGCTGTGCGCCACTTTCTGACTATTCTTGTGTCTGATTTCCAGTTTGGACCCGATTTCGACCACATGCTGGCTGAGCGCTCAAAAGTTGCTGCCTAAGAGACCCGATTCTTACCCATCTGCTTGGCCTCCGCATTGGCCCGAGAAGCGCACCGAATCAGCTCGTCCACCGTCTGCGCGTCCTGTGGACACGCCGCTACCCCGACCGAGACGGTTACGGGAATCGTCCAGTGCGAGAATGCCTTTGCGACCGCGAGGCAAACCCGCTCGCCAATCTGCTCCGCCGCGCTCCGATCGACCCCGGGAAGCACGACGAGGAACTCATCTCCCGAGAGCCAGCGAAATACGGAATCTCCCGCTCGAATGGAAGCGCGAATCGTTGCGCCCAACCTCTTGATTAGTTCATTTCCACGGTCGTATCCCATCTCGTTGTATTGCTTGAGGTTGTCGCCGTCGACGAAAAGGATCGCAAACGGGTGCTGATCGTTGTAGTACCTTGCGAGGAGACTTTCGAGGAGTTGCTCTGCCGCACGGTGGTTGGCAAGTCCCGATATGTCGTCTGTCAACGCCTTGTCGTGCGCAAATTTCAACTGATCGATCGTCTCTGCGAAATCTTGAAAGAGCTTTTCGACCAGGGCCTCCATCCAATCCGCTCCGCCCGCGGACGGCGTCCGGCTTAAGTCGCGGTACAGGTGTACAAAGGCCGCCGGGAGCGTTTGGACGTCATCGGGGTAGTTGACGCTTGCGTATCGAAAGGTCATCATTGGCAGCCTACGCCCCTCGGTGTACGCTGCAAGTTCCTTTTCAACGCACAATACGAACGGATGCACGTCTTCTTTTCGCATGTCCCGCGCCGAGAGCAAAAAGTCATCGCCCGAAAGACGAAAGGCTTCGGCGTCCGCGAGCATGCTCGACGCGCAAACTTGGATCGCATGGCTTAAGCCATTGATTACCCGGTCCCCGACATCGCGCCCCCAGCGCCGGTTTACCTCGCCCAAATCGATGAGGTCGAATACGATGAGAGCCCCCGTGCTGCCCCGAAAAACCTCGTCTTTACGCTCGACGGCCTTGATGAGATTGGACAGGCCCGTTAGGGGATCGCGTGTGAAATCCCTGAGCATGTCATCCTCCCGGTCCCCATTGCCCTACTACATTGCCAAGTTACAAAAAAGTGCGCCCTGTCGATGTCGAACGACATTGGCACACGGTCACCGAATGCCCAGCCGCCGTTTTGCAGATCCTTTATTCCGAAGGAATAGCCAGGGCCACCCAACCTTGTCAACCCCGCCAACCCGGCCAACCCACGAGCGGATGAAAATCCGGGGCGGCAAGTGGGGATGCATGGCAGACGGATTTTCATCCATTGCGGGAACTCATGCTCGGACGCGCTATAAGGAGGACGTGGGCATCGTGAACATGGACCAACTCGTGATCATGATCATGTTCGACTCGCCCAATGTTCTGGACATTCAAAACCGAAAGTTGCAGGCGCTGTTGGACGAAGGGTGGAAGGTGGTGCATACCGCTCCCGGCGGCGGCGGCGGAATGAGTGCGTTCCATTCGATGCTCTTTTTGCTCGAACGCCCCCAGCCCGAGCCACAGC
>CAYRIY010000001.1:58829-60329 GCA_964424335.1 uncultured Clostridia bacterium | reverse complement strand
CGAGCATCCGGTATTCCGAAACCGGCTGCGCCTCGACGTCCGAGAATCGGGTCCCACAGCTCCGGGCGGCCTCTCGTGCCTCGGCAGGAACGGGCCTCACGTCCTCGGCAGGGTCGTAGGGGAGTGTATCCCGGTGCGTTCCATTCGATGCTCTTTTTGCTCGAACGCCCCCAGCCCGAGCCACAGCCGTCGGATTAGCGAATCATTTTTTGCGATCGCCGCGAATTACGGTGTCGCCAAGGATGCCTGCGCCCACAATTGCAGCCGGGATGAGTCCGAGCGTCACCATCATGACAATGCTCATGGTGATCTCCGGCATATTCCGATCTTCCATCCAGGCAATCAACGGATCGACATCGACAATCCCGATGCCCAGAATGACGAGCGCGAAAACGATATAAAACATGGTGCGCCCCCTCACTTTCACTCGTTTTATTTACGATATTCGGGAGTTGACGTTCGCGATTCGCCGACCGTGGTCACTTCTCCTTTCTAGGTGCATTTCTTCCCCGTAAAATCACAGTTTGGTCATAATTTAGCCATATATTTCCCCCAGAATAAATCAAACCCGCTCAATTCGCCGCGCCACCCGAGCCAAGAGTTTGTCAGGGAGATGCTCGACGGAGGGTGCAGGCTAAATGTGCGGAACTTTTATAGTGTGGATCGTTTGCCAATTGGTCTTTGGCCAGTCGTAAACCGGGAGGTCGAAGCTTTTTGAAGAAGCGCATCATAACCGCCTTGACGGCGGTGGCAGTTGCAGTGAGCGCGGGCTTTTACATCTACTCCGGCCGCGCCCAAAACATGCAAGAGACCGGGACGATCCCAAGGAGCATGTCGGTGCCTGTCGTTCGCGACTCGCTCTCGAGGACGATCTCAGCCACGGGCAGGCTGGAGCCGATCCACGATCGCAGTTTGAACTTTCGACTTGGTGGGACGCTTGCCGAAGTATTGGTGCGCGAAGGCGAATTTGTCGAGGCCGGCACTACGCTCGCACGGCTTGATCAAACGAATGCCTACTTGGATCTGATACGGGCGGAGCGAGCGTATGAGCGGGCGCTGCTCGAATCGATCGAAAGCGTCATCGAAGAATCGAGGCTCGAGCTCGAGTTGGCGAGGGCAAGTTACGAAAGTACCGTGCTCAAGGCGCCGTTCTCCGGAATCGTGGCCTCCATCGACGCCGTGGTCGGGGGCTCCGTCAACGCGCAGACGTCCATTTTACGGCTTGTGAGCCGCGATGAATTCAAGGTGGTCGTAGACGTCGACGAAACCGAACTCCGCCGCATAGATGTCGGCCAAGCGGTCAATCTGACCGTCGACTCCCTGCCTGGAACGGCTTACTCAGGGCAAGTCTCCAAGATCGGCTGGGTGCCCAGCTCAACCGGGGGATCGGTCGTTTATCCCGTCGAGATCACCGTAGAAGCCCCCCAAGACACCCGAGCGGAAGCCGCGCCCGCCCGTTTCATGCGACCCGACCTGTCGCCGGAAACTCAGCCGGCGCTT
>CAYRIY010000001.1:15364-58729 GCA_964424335.1 uncultured Clostridia bacterium | reverse complement strand
CAGCCGGCGCTTCGCCCCGGGCTGTCGGTGACCATCGACATCGTCATCGAAAGCGCCGAAAACGTCCTCACCGTTCCGCTTGCCGCCGTCGTGGAAACTGCCGGGCGCTCGGTCGTCACACGAGTGCGGCCGGACGGAACGACGGAGGTTGTCCCCATCGAAACGGGCATCGCGGACGGTCTGCGGGTCGCAGTCCTTTCGGGCCTTTCCGAAGGCGACCAGGTTGTCATGAACAACTACCAGCTTTACCAGACGCTCCCGCAGGCCGGAGGGGCCGCCAACCGAACGGGACAGGTCCGCTTCGGCTCGACCAGCGCCGTGCCGATCGGCATCCCAGCAGGTGGTGTGCGACTCCCGTGATCTTGCGATGCGTCGGTTTGACAAGGAGCTATACGATGGGCGGACAGCGCGTGGACGCGCTGCGAGGCGTGGACCTCGACGTTGAAGAGGGTCGCTTCATTTCGATTATGGGCCCTTCCGGATCGGGGAAATCGACCTTGATGAACCTGATCGGATGCCTCGACCGACCCACTTCGGGCCAGTTGTTCATCAGGGATAAGGACGTGAGTCGCCTTTCACCCGACCAATTGGCGAGGGTGCGAAACAAGGAGATCGGCTTTGTCTTTCAACAGTTCAACTTATTGACCTCGATGACGGCGCTCGAGAACGTGGAATTGCCTCTCGTATACGCCGGCGTACCTGCCAAGGAACGCAGAGCGCGCGCCGAGATCGCACTCTCGCAAGTCGGACTCTCAGATCGAATGCGCCACCGACCAGTCGAACTCTCAGGCGGACAACAACAGCGCGTGGCGATCGCCAGAGCATTGATCAACGAGCCCGCGATCTTGCTGGCAGACGAACCGACCGGCGCGCTGGACACGGCGACGGGCGTCGAAGTGATGTCGATCTTCCAAGAGCTGCACCGATCCGGACGCACGATCATCGTCGTGACCCACGAACCCGAGATTAGTCGCCACGCTGAGCGCATCGTCCACATACGGGACGGAGTCATCGAGCGCATCGAAGAGGTGAGCGCGGCGTGAAAGCATGGGAAGTGCTGAGGAGCGCATCCCGGGCGCTGCAAAGCAATAGGCTCCGCACCATCCTCTCCGTCCTAGGTATCGTGATCGGCGTCGGATCCGTCATCGCTCTCGTTTCGGTGGGCACAGGGGCCCAGCGCGAAGTGACGGAGCGCATCTCTTCACTTGGCACGGAACTGATCAATATCAACCCTGGGTTCTCCCGCGGGTTTGGCAGCCGCATCAGCCAGGCGAACAACGTCTTCACCTTGTCGCTCGCCGAAGAGATCAAGGCTGCGGCCCCTTCGATCGCCGACGTGGTTCCTCTCCAGCAAACCAACGGCCTACTCATCTATGACGGGAGCAACTTGCAGACCACGGCCGTGGGCGTCACGCCCGAATACTTGAACGTGATGAACTACCGGCCGCTCATCGGTCGATTCGTGCATCAGCGGGATATCGAGACCGATGAAGCGATCGTGGTCCTTGGCTCGGAAGTTGCCACATCGCTCTTCGGACCTACGCTACCGATCGGTGAACGCCTGATCCTCTCCGTCGGCGATCGCCGCATTCCCCTGACCGTCGTGGGCGTGATGGAACCAAAGGGCCAAGTGTTCTTGTCGAACTTTGACGACCAAGTGTACGTGCCCATCACCACCTTGCTGCGGCGCGTCATGGGAACGCGCTCGGTGAGCAGCTTCGTGGCGTCCGCTCACAGCGCCGATCTGGCCCAAGACGCGGTTCATCAAATCGAATACTTCTTGCGTCAAAGACTTGGGGGCACAAACCAGTTTCGCGTCTCGAGCCAACAGACGCTCCTCGACACGTTGACTTCCACCTTAGGCACATTCACGGTAATGCTCGGCGCAATCTCCGGAATCTCGCTCTTGGTGGGCGGAATCGGCATCATGAACATCATGCTCGTCTCCGTTACGGAAAGGACGCGGGAGATCGGCATCCGAAAGGCCTTGGGCGCCCAGCGCCGAGACCTTCTCTTGCAGTTCCTGGCTGAGGCGGTCGCCTTGAGCGTGATTGGAGGAGTTTTGGGCGTCATCGTCGGCTGGGCGTGCTCCCTTGCGGTCGAGCGATTCGGCAACATGGCAACGTCCGTCTCTTTGTCGGCGATCGTGCTCGCGTTGGGATTTTCGATCACGGTCGGCCTTGTGTTTGGCGTCTACCCGGCCTCCCGAGCGTCTCGGCTCGATCCCGTCGTCGCGCTCAGGCATGACTAAGGCTCAAGGTCGCGCCCATGACACATGCCGGCTGTCACCTGCATTGCGCATTCGATGCTCCCCTGCCGCATATCGATCTTACATGATGCCAGGAGGGGCGTGGAGCTTGCCGTGTGGGGCGCGATCATTCGCACTGCGGTCGTATTCAGCGGAGCATGGATCGTTTCGAGGCTCTATGCCGTATTCATCTCCCACCTCGGCCTGTCGTTTACCGTTGCGAGCGACGCGTTTTGGGCGATGATCCTTTGCACGTTTTTGGTCGGTTTTGCCTCCTCGGTGCGCCTTCCACTGAGGCGGCCTCGAAACTGGTGGGGCTTCCTACTCATCGGATGCGTGTGCGGATTTCTCGTGTTGCGGGCAAGTCCGGAAGGGTTTCTGATCTTTGGGTTGACGCCGCTTGCCAACGGTTGGATTCCTCCAATGCTTGGAACTGTGGCGGGGGCGCTTCTCGGTGCGGAGCTTTCTAGAAGAGGCGAGGAAACCGAGTAATTTTCGTTGCCATTCGATACAAATTAAAGGAAATTGATGGATATGCTGGAAGTGATTGATCCGGGTCCACGGTCCTATCTCTTCCTTAAAGTATGGGTGAGTCGAACATGAAGTCGCCGGAACTGGCAGAGTTGTCTGCCCGTATGTTGGAGTTGCGGGAGCGCCTCACAGCGGCCTATTACGACAGCAATTGCAACTCGCAGGATCCTCGTGTGACCTCGCTATCCAGAGAGTTTGACCGTCTCTGCAACGATTGGATTCGGCTCCACCGCTTCGACCAAATTCCAAATCAACGACCAAATCCGCAGTAAGCCTTGGCGACATCCGCGTCCACGGCGAATCCAGCTTCTCTTCCCCTACCAGGCGCTGCCCTCGATTCGGATCTGCTCGGACCCACCCAGTACCCGGGCGCTCGCGACGGCGTCCAAGACCCACTCGGGGGTTCCAGGCAGAGCTCCAACGGCCGCGATGTGCACCCGCCGCAGCGTTACATCCGGCTCTCTCGCATAATGAAGCCACGAGGCGACACCGTCCGGGCCGACGGTAAGAGCGCCTCGACGTTCCCAGCCCGCGCCTGAATCGAGCCAAACATCGAAAGTCTCATGCTCAACGCTTGCGAGGCCGTCGATGCGAAACAAAACCGCCCAGCCGTTTGGCCGCGCATACAAGTAACCTTGCGCGCTCGCCTCTGCCGTCTGAAACCCTTGCCCCATCTGAAAATCGAGGCTTCCGGCGTATACGGCCGGGGCGCCGGAGAACGCGCTCCAGGTCTCGTCGAGCTCGGCGCGCAGTTCGAGCGTCCCTTGCTGAAGACGGAAAAGCGCTTGTTTGGCGCTCCACCCGTCCCAGACAAGGCCAACATTCAACGCAGCAAGGAGCAGCGCCGCCGCGGCCCACCCACCCAGCGGCCCGCGCACCCTCCACCGACGCCGCGGCGACGAAGATTCGTGGCCTTCCAAGCTGAGATCGGCCGAACGCGGCTGCTCTGGGCCAAATTGTCGGCCGTCCCGATCGAGCCGTTCATCCGCGGCGCGCGCCATAATCGACGACCGCAGGTGATCGGGCGGAGCGATGGACGCCATGGCGTCGAGCAACCTCCCGGTTGTCGCGAGGTACCTGCGGTACGCCGATACACACGCGTCGCACATGGCCAGGTGGTGAAGCACCTCAGGGTTCACCGGTTCATCCTCGCCGACGGCCACGAGCGCAAGCGCATCCCGTACTTGATCACACGTCACCGTGCATCCGCCTCCCCCGCCACAGGTTCCGACAGCCGTTCAAGGCCGCGGCGCACGAGCGCTCGGACGCCGGCCGGCGTCGTTCCGATCGCTTCAGATGCCTCGTATTCATCGTACCCCCGCAAAAATACCAAGGTGAGCGCCTCCCGCTCCTGCCCTGGCAGATCACTCAACAGATCGCCGTAATCCCGTTCGCCGAATGTGCCTTTTGCCTGCCCGGATTCGCTTCCGGTGCGCAGCGTTCGGCAGTGGCGGCGAAGCACGGAGTACACGTAAAATGAGAACGATTCGCCCGCAGGCTTGAGGGCCCCCCGCCCCTCCCAAAGGTCGAGGAACGTCCTCGTGACGGCTTCCTGAGCGGCTCGCGGGGAGCCGCACATAGAGAGCGCGAGCGCATAGGCTGCGGCCGCGTTTATATCGTATAGCGCTCCAAGCGCTTCGCGGTCGCCGTCCAACATGCGGCGAACGAGCAGTTCGTCGAAGGTGAACGCGCCCACGGCATCGACCCCTCTACTTTCGAACTCTTCACTGCCGATACCATCGAAATTCCGCCAATCGGGTAAAAGATCCTTTGTCGGCGCGGCTCGTCAGGCGCCCCGCTCAACCGACTCTGGCTCGCGCTGCAGCGATGTGGGAGATCAACGACCCGTTCGCCCAACTTCTAGTGGAGGATTTGTGATAGAAAGAGCTTGGTTCTCTCGGCTTTCGGCGCGTCGAAGAAGGCGTCGGGTGAGGCATCCTCGACGATTTGCCCATCATCAATGAACATGATGCGATCGGCGACCTCCCGAGCGAAGCCCATTTCGTGGGTGACAACGACCATCGTCATACCGGACCGGGCGAGTTCCCGCATGACGTCGAGGACCTCTTTGATCATTTCGGGGTCAAGGGCGCTCGTCGGCTCATCAAACAACATGATCTTGGGTTGCATCGCCAGCGCCCTTGCAATTGCGACTCGCTGCTGCTGACCGCCGGAGAGTTGCGCCGGGTACTTTGCCGCTTGGTCGGCAATTCCTACCCGCTTTAGATGCTCGAGCGCCCCGTCCCTTGCTTCGCTTTTTGGAAGCTTGCGGACCCAGACCGGACCGACCATGACGTTTTGCAGCACGGTCAAGTGAGGAAACAGGTTGAAATGTTGAAATACCATGCCGACCTCACGGCGAACCCGTTCGACGTTTCTCAGATCGTGTGTGAGCTCGATCCCATCGACTTCGATGCGCCCCCTTTCATGCGTCTCCAAACGATTGATCGTGCGGATCAAGGTTGATTTCCCCGAGCCCGAAGGCCCGCAGACAACGACCTTCTCACCCCGCTTCACTTCGGTGGTTATCCCTTTAAGCACGTGAAAGTTGCCGTACCATTTATGGACGTCTTCGCACTTGATGATGACATCGGACGCATCAATCGCCACGGCCGTCTCCTCCTCTGACCATCCGATTCACTGCCGTTCCCACATGCCGCTGTTACCGCTGCTCGATGCCGAGGGACCTTTCAAGACGTGTGCTTGCTCGCGAGAGCGAGAAGCTGAAAAGCCAGTACAATGCTGCGCAAAAAAGAAAGACCTCGGAATGCAACCCAAGCCACGCTGGATTGGCGACGACGCTCCTTGCGATTCCAAGCAGGTCGAGTAGGCCGACGATCGCAACGAGGCTCGTATCCTTGAGCAGGCTGATGAATTGACCGACGATCGAAGGGATCACCGAGCGCAGCGCCTGAGGCATGATGATCAAGAGCATCGTTTGGACCCCGTTCAACCCGAGAGCCCTCGCCGCGTCGTACTGCCCCTTTGGCACCCCTTGCAAGCCTCCGCGAATGTTTTCCGCCATATAGGCCGAGGTAAAGATGACAAACCCGATGATCGCTCGCACGACTTTGTCGATGCGAACCTGCGGAAGGAAGATCGGGACCATCAAGTGGGCCATGAACAAGATCGTGACAAGGGGCATGCCCCGCACGACTTCGATCAGCGCGCCGCAGACGACGGAAACAGCGGGCAACGAACTTTGGCGCCCGAGGGCAAGGAGCGTTCCAATCGGAAACGACAGCACGATGCCGACGACTGCAAGGAGCAATGTAAGGGTGAGCCCGCCCCAGGAGGTGGTTTCCACCCGCGGCAGTACATCCCCACCCGTCCCCCACAGGGCGAGCAGCGTGGCGGGGAAGGACAATAGCCATAGCGCCACCAGGGCCTTGCTCCACGTGGCACGACCGCGCCCGAGGAAAAAGCCTCCGACAAGCAGCGCGACATTGCCGAGAATGAGACCCCGCGTGCCTAAGGAAAACGGCAGACAGGCTAGGAGCGCTCCTCCCGCGGCTAACTTGAGCGCGAGTCGAAAACTTCGCTTCCCCCATACCCCGGCGCTAAGTCCGGAAAGTGCGCTCAACATGTAGAGAATCGACCAGATGCGCCACAGCTCCGAGCGAGGATACGTCCCGACCATCAGGTTGGTCAAGTTGGCCGGAATGACAGACCACTCGGCGACGGTAAAGGCCCACCTTGACGCTCCGATGACAACCGTGACCAAAAACCACAGCGAAAGCATCGTGAGGATCGAATTAAACCATGAGTTGAAGAGGTTCTCCCTCATCCACCTCCACGGCCCGCTGTGCGATGGCGGTGGACCTGCCACACGTTGCTCGACCGCTCCGCTCATGTACTCACGCCTTTCCATTCAACCGAGGTCAGAATCTGATCACCCGGTTATACCAATTCATGAATGCCGAGGCAATTAAGCTCAAAGCTAGGTAACTACCGATGATGATCATCATGACGGGAATCGTCTGGCCCGTTTGATTCATCATCGTGGTGCCGATGTTAAAGAGCTCCGGATACCCGATCGCCACGGCCAAACTCGAGTTTTTGGCAAGATTGAGGTACTGACTGGTGAGTGGCGGAACGATCGTTCTCAGAGCCTGAGGGAGAACCACCAATCGGATCGCTTGCAATGACGATAGCCCGAGCGCGGCTGCAGCGTCCCACTGCCCCTTGTCCACCGCTTGGACGCCCCCACGCACGACTTCGGCAATGAACGCCCCCGTGTATATCGACAGCCCAAGCAACAATCCTGCAAATTCAGGAGAGAGCTGAATGCCGCCGGAAAAGTTGAACCTCTGAAGTTCGGGCGCTTCCCAGGCGACGGGACTCCCGCCCGCCGCGATCCAGCCGACTGCCGCAACCAAAAGGAATACTAGGATCGCGCGGCCAAGCGGAAACCCCGGTCGATCGTGACGTCTAAGGAGCATGCGGCCGTGTACGTACGCGGCCACCGCCCCGATCAATCCGACGAGCAGGAAGATCCGCCATGTCGCGTACGCTTCCAGCGGCACCAAGCGGGGCAGGTACAGGCCTCGTTGATTGATGAATACTGCATCGAATACGCTCACACTCTGACGGACCGGGGGGAGCTTTAGGAGCACCGCAGAGTACCAAAACGACAATTGAAGGAGTAATGGAATGTTCCTAAAGGTCTCGACGTAGGCGAGCGCAAGGTTGCGGACCAGCCAGTTGGAGGAGAGCCGCGCAATACCTACGACAACCCCGATGAAGGTTGCACACACGATGCCCGCTCCAACGACGCGCAACGTGTTGACCGCGCCCGCCCAAAGCGCCCGTGCGTACGAATCCCTCGGGTCGTAAGCGATCCCCTCGGAGATGCCAAAGCCCGCCTCGTGCCTCAAAAATCCAAAACGAATTCCAAGTCCGAGGCCGTCGAGCTCTCTCAACATGTTGGAGATGAAAAACCCGACGACGAAGATCGCCGCCCCCAGAAATATGCACTGGAAGAGCCAGCCGGCCGTGCGTTCATTTTTCCAAATCCGAGCAGCGCGCCGAAACCTTTGCGATCTTGACGGGCCTAAAGAGGGATGCATGGGCATACAATCACCAACTGTTGTTTCTAGAATTTGAACGTCAGACCGCACGAGCACAGCCCGTGCGGCCATGAACATTCACGGATGCGGATGCAGTTCGTCGATTATCTGCCGCTCATGAGACCCGATCAGTTGAAGGGATAGGCGAAAAGTAGACCGCCTTCGGTGTACGGCCGGTTCAAGCCTCTCGGGATTTGAAGTGGAGCGAGGTTGCGTTCGTAAATCTCACCGTAGTGTCCCACGGCACGAATCACACGAACGGCGAAGTCGTTTGTCAAACCGAGCTTCTCACCAAGGCCGCCGGTCTTTCCTAAGAAGCGTTGGATCTCTGGATTGTCGCTCTCGAATGAGTCGACGTTAGCACTCGTAATTCCGTGCTCCTCACCAAAGAAGGTCACTTGCACGACCCAATTGACAATGTCGTTCCACTCGTTGTCGCCGTGACGCGTCATCGGGCCGAGCGGCTCCTTTGAGATCGTGACCTCGAGAATTACGTGGTCATCGGGATTGGCGAAAATCGCACGCCTGCTTGCAAGTTGCGATTTGTCGCTCGTCACAGCGTCGCAACGACCTTGTTCGTAGCTGTTGTAAATCGTGTCGACTTCTTCAAAGACGACGGGAGTAAAGGGAATGTTGCGAGCGCGCATCGCGTCTGCGAGGTTGAGCTCCGTCGTCGTTCCCTTTGTAACGCAAATACTCGCGCCGGCAAGATCCTCGAGCGTCGTCACTCCGAGGTCGCTGCGAACCATGAATCCCTGTCCGTCGTAGAACGTGGTCGCGGCGTAGTCCGCGGTCCATTCCGTATCTCGGGTAAGCGTCCAGGTCGTGTTGCGAATGAGTACGTCGACCTCGCCCGTCTGGATCGCAGGTTGCCGCTGATTGGCCGAAAGCGGCACAAATTCGACGGCGTTGGCGTCCCCTAATACCGCGGCGGCAATCGCGCGGCAGTAATCGACGTCAAATCCGCTCCAGTTTCCGTTTGCATCAATGAATCCAAATCCTGGGAGTGCATTGTTCACGCCGCAGACGAGGCGTCCCCGTTGCTTCACATTGTCCAGCGTGGCGGCGCCGGTCGCAGCAGTGAACAACATCACCAAGATCAGTGCGATGCCAAGCGCCCGTTTGCACAAGTACATGAAATACCCCCTATTTTGATTGGTATTTCTACCCTTCCGTAACGTTTCAAGCCATTCCTCTAATCAGAATCAAAATTATGAACGTTCGACGCGAATCAAGCCTGTTCACGAAAGATACAACTTTTCGCTTCGCGATTTCCTCTATTTTGTCTTAAATCAAAAGAAGGAAATGTATATTGTGTCAAGAAAACTCCCCGTACTAATTTTCACTCCGAGAGAAACCCAGGTCAGCAAGTTGGTCCCGCTGGGAGGCGTCTATATGAATCAGACGATGCGCGACTACTTGTGCTCGCTCGCATCGGAGCTCGACTCAAGACCCATAGCGGACGCCGGTCGTTGGGCGGCGGCGCGCGAGCGGCGCACTGAGGAATACCTCGATATCCTTGGCCTTTCCGAGTTTGCAAAAGGAAAACGTGCAAAGCCGTCCGTTACGGCGACGGGCGTCATCGAGCGCCCCGAGTACACAATCGAGAACTTGTATTTCGAAACGCTGCCCAGCGTGTATGTGGCCGCGAGCCTTTACGTCCCACGCAGCGCACCCTCGGATCGACGCTCCGCTGCCGTTTTGTACTTGTGTGGACATGCCCCCACGCCCCGATTTTACTATCAAGAGCACCCCGACCAATTGGCTCGGCTCGGCTTTATCGTCCTGATCACCGATACGGTGATGTTTGGCGAGGCGACCGGAGTCCATCACGGCCTGTACAACCGCGGGTGGTGGCATTGGACGAGCTTGGGGTATAACCCGGCCGCAGGCGAGATTGCAAACGGCATTCGGGCGCTCGACGTGCTCGCCGCCCACCCACAGGTCGACCCGGCGCGCATTGGTGTGACGGGAATATCGGGCGGAGGCGGCATGAGCTGGTGGCTCACGGCCGCGGACGAGCGCGTTCGGGCGCTCGCTCCCGTCTGCGGAACGGGGACGAACGGCCGACAAATCATCGATCGCACGATTGACGGACAGTGCGACTGTTTGCTGTTTCCCAACCCGCTTGGCTGGGACTTCCCCGATGTTTACGCCCTTGCCGCTCCTCGTCCGGCGCTCATTTGCGCGACGCAGTACGACGACGTCTACTCCCCTCAAGGATCCCGTCGAGCTTACGAAAAGGTCGTCGACGTCTACCGCGCCCTTGGCGCCGAAGACCGAATCAGGCTACTCCTGACCCAAAGCGCGCACGCCTACGATGAGACTTCACGCAGCGAGATCGGCGCCTTCCTACTCCAGAATTTGTGCGGGACGCCCGCCGACGAAGCGATGCAGCGGGTCAAAGAACTTGGGCCGAGCGAGGAGATCATCCCGCAGGACGCGTTCACCGTGTTTGACGACCGGTCGCCGAGAGAAAATCGCATCTATGAGCTGCACGACACGATCGTGCCCACGGCAAAATTGCCGATGATCTCGGACAGCAACCAACTCGAACGGGAAAGAAAATTGTTGCTCGACCGATTGAAGGAGCGCACGTTTCGCCACTTTCCGGACGTCCCCCCTCCTCTCGAGGCCCGCGAAGAGATGATTTGGGCGTTTGGCAAGGAGGCTCCGTCCCGCTCCGTGCGGCACATCAGTTTTCAATCGGAACCCGGGTGGCGACTCCTGACCGAGCTCCACACCCCTGCACACCCGGACGATCGAGCAAGGCGGCCCCTCATCGTCGTGCTGCGCACGCCCGATGAAGCCCGGTGGTCCTCGGAAAGATTCATAAGCGGATTTTTAAGGGGAAAGGGAGCTTCGTGGAACCGCGCATTCCTTCAGACGCGCGGGGTCGGCGAAACTGCCTGGGGACCGGATATCCAGTGGCACGCACGCAGGTCCCTCCCGCTCGTCGGCAGGACCGTGGCGTCGCTTCGAACCTACGACACGCTGCGGGCGCTACAACTATTCCGCGAGCACCCGCTCGTCGAGCCAAGCGAGATCACGCTCGTGGGTTGCGGAGAGATGGCAGTGCCGGCAATGTTTGCCGCGCTGCTGGACGGCGGCGTAAAGCGCTTGGTTCTTCACGACCCGCCCGATTCGCTCCTTTGCAAGGGCGCCCCGGACGGCACGTCGCCCTCCATCGAGCTCTTACATGCGCTTCGATATTGCGACGTGTCGCACATCCCGCTCTACCTTTGGCCGATGCACATCGCATACGTTGGGAGCCCTCCAGAAAGTTACACACCGGCGCACGACGCATTCCGTCGACTCGGCGCACCTGGAGAGCTGATCTGCATTTCGGATCTTGGCGAATGGCGACCGTGATCAAACGGAGGACCCCACTCGCCGAAATTGTGTGAAAGGAGGGCTGATGCGCGTCGGATGTTGCTTACTGCGAGCGCGTAGGACAAGGCAAGTCAGACAAGTTCGATTGGTCAAAAGTCGGCACGCATTCCAAACGGATTTGCTTAAAGGAGGAGCTAACGTTGACAAAAAGGCATGTCGTGTTGTTGAGCCTCGTGCTTGGGATGCTCATGATCTTCGCCTTGCCGTCAATTGCTGCAGAGATCACCTTCACCTGGTGCTGCGGACAACCTGATCGCCTGGCCTACTTCGAGAGCGTCGCCGCTCAATACGAGGCGCTTAATCCGGGCGTTAAAGTCGTCGCGCTCAATGCGAGCGGCGAAACGCTCAGGACGCTCATTGCCGGCGGGCAAACGCCCGACATCATGTGGCAAGGTTTCGGCTGGACCGCACTCGTCGGCCTCTACGAGCCGGTCGATTGGTACCTTGACCGAGAGCCCGGGTTTAGGGAAGACCTCGATCCCAATATGCTCCGGGAGGTTCAGGCCGACGGATCGACGTGGGGGCTCCCACTCGGAGCCGCAACCAACGTGATGGGCTACAACGAAGACCTCTTGGCCCAAGGCGGCGTCGCTCCACCCGAACCCGATTGGACGTGGGATGAACTCTTGGCGACCGCCCGGCGGCTGACGCGCGACACGAACGGCGACGGCGTCAACGACGTTTGGGGCCTCGCGCTCTACTGGTGGCCGTGGAACCTCCTCGCGTACGGGGGCGACGGTTACAACGACGATGGAACGGCAACGGACCTCAACAACGAAGTTGCCCTCGAGGCGTGGAGGATCCACTACGAGACCTGGTCCGGAAGGAATGGCCTCCAGCCCCAGTGGGATGGGATCGTACACCGCGATGAGTTTGCATCAGGCAATCTCGTATTCTACAATATCGGCATCTTCGACGTCCCTTACTTGAGAGACAACATGACCGCATCGTGGAACGTTCAGACCTACCCATGGCTTGAAGTGGGCGGCGAACGGCACCGGGCGACCTGGGCGACCGGTGAGGCCTTCATGGTGCACAAAGACTCGCCCGTGAAGGAGCAGGCGCTCGACTTCCTTCGGTTCATGCTGTCACCTGAACAGATCGTCGCGGGCGTCCAAGGCATCGGCATCGTTCCGGCGTCGCGCACGCTGCAGTCGTCGGACCTGTTCTTGCAGCCCGACAAGACCCCGGCAAACATGAAAGCGTTCGTCGACTCCCTCGCCTTCGGGAAAGGACCGTTCCAAGGGCACATGGCGCACCCGGAAGTCTGGGCGGCCGCAAACCCGATCCTTTCCGCCTCCAACTCCGGGGAGCTTCCGATCGAGCGCTATCACGAGCAACTGATCGAGGCAGTCAACCGTGCGCTTGCGGAATGGAACGCGCGCAATCGGTAGCATCGCTTGCACTGATGGATGTGAGCGGGGGGCCGTACATCGGCGCCCTCGCTCACCGGTTGCCGAATGGGATCTGGCCTCAAGGCGCCACGGAACCCATCGGCCGTGATCTGAAGCCAAGGGGCGTATCCAATAACGATGGCAACACGACATGACCTACTTCAACGCGTTCAAAACCCCAACTACGCTTCGGTCTTGGCCGCGCTTTGGCGTCGCCGGACCCTGACGCGCAATCAGATATCAGATGCGACGGGCCTTGCCATACCGACCGTTTCTCGCATCGTCGGGGAATTGATCTCCGCAGGCCTGCTCAAGGAAGACCGAGAGACCGAATCCAAGTCGGGACGCCCCGCCGGACTCGTAACGATCGCACCCAATCAAGTGTACGCCGCCGGGATCGACCTGGGTGGGTCAAAAATCGCCGGCGCCTTGGTCGATCTGTCGGGGGCGCACAAGGCCGAGGTCTCGGTGCCGACGGGCGCCCACTCCCGAGAGGGGCTCATCTCATCCATGGTCGCATTGCTCGATCGCCTGCTCGAGTCGACCGGCGTGACCCGGGATCGCGTCCTAGGCGTCGGGCTTGGGGTTCCGGGAACGATTGACCCCCGCACCCGCGTGCTCATCGATGCGACCAACCTTCACATCGCCGACTGGGATATCGAGCACGACCTCGCGTCTTGCATCGATCTTCCGGTGGTTGCGGAAAACGACGCAAACGCCGCAGCGCTCGGGGAGCACTTTTTCGGTGCGGCGGAGCATGATGGCGATTTAGTCTTTGTCAGCGTCGGCACCGGCATCGGCGCAGGGCTGCTGCTCAATGGCGAGGTCTACCGAGGACCGTTGGGACAAGCCGGCGAGCTCGGTCATGTCGTCATCGACCTCGCCGGCCCCTCCTGCTCGTGCGGCAGGCACGGTTGCCTCGAGGCCTACGCCGGCGGTTGGGCGGTGGCGCGCGCCTACGCCGAGTCGCGCAAGGACGACGAAACGACGATCACAGCCGAAGACGTTTTCCGTCTCGCCGACTCCGGGGACGAAACCGCCCGCGAAATTCTTTCGAAGGCATCGGAGGTTCTCGGACTTGCGCTGGCTAACTTAGTCAATACGCTGGGTGTGAACCAAATCGTTCTCGGCGGTGGAATGATTTGTGGACACAAGACCTTTTTGGACTCGATTCGCAGCTCGTTCCTCCGCCATATCATCGGCGAATACGAGGGGCTCGTGAGTGTACGAAGCACACCGCTCGAACATCAGGCAGGCGTCTACGGCGCTTGCGCACTCGTGCTGCACGAGGCGCTCCACCCCTCTTCCACCCCGCTCGCGCTCGGGAGATTTCGCGACCATGGCTATGTGGCCAAGCATTAGGATCGACTCGAGCAATAACTTCCAAGTAGTTTGTGAGGTGTGATTGATGGGCGTTCGAATTGGATTCATCGGTACCGGTGGCATTTCGGTTTCACACTTGCAAAACCTAGCACAATTGCCCGACGCGGAAGTCGTGGCGCTTGCGGATCTGACGAAAGAGCGCGCTCAAACCGCCCAGGACACAGTGAACAAGCGACTTCAGGAGCGGGGCGTCAAAGATTGGGCGCCCATCCAAGCCGCGACTTACGACGACTACCGCACCATGCTTAGGAACGAGCGGCTCGACGGAGTGTACATCTGTCTTCCGCCGTTCGCGCACGGCGAGCCCGAATCGGCTGCAATCGACGCCAATGTTTCCATGTTGGTCGAAAAGCCGCTTGCGCTCGACCTTGCGCTTGCCGCAGACCTACTGGGGCGCATCCAAGAGCGCGGCCTCATCGCGGCATCGGGGTACCAGCTCCGATACATCAAGGAGCTACAGACCGCCAAGGAGCGACTGAGCGGCAAGACGATCGGCATGGTGACGGTGATGCGTTATGGCTCCACGCCGGGCACACCGTGGTACCACATCCAGTCCAAGTCGGGCGGTCAGTTGATTGAGATGGCAACGCACGAGATGGACCTCACTCGCTTTCTTGCAGGCGATGTTGCAAGCGTGTACGCGGAAGCCGACACGCTGATCAACAACAAAGACAATCCCGAGTACGACATCTTCGACGTCAACTGTATGGCGCTTCGCTTTGAGAACGGCGCCGTGGGCACGTTTTCGAACAACTTCATATCAAAACACGGCGCGCCCGTGCAAACGCGCGGCGTTCACGTGATTGCGGACGGTGTCACGGTCTCCTTCACGCTCGGCGGCCCGATCCAGATCATCACGAGCGAAGGAACCGAAGAACTCCCTTCGGAAGAAAATCCGATGCTGACCGAAGACCGGGCGTTTGTCCAAGCGGTGAAAGATAAAGACCCGTCTCACATCAAATCCGACTACGAAAGTGGCGTGTATACACTCGCGACGACCCTCGCGGCCGATCAGTCCGCGAGAGAAAAGCGCCCCGTATTCGTGAGGGATCTTTTGCGTGAAAGGGCGCCCAAGCTCGTCCAGGCCGGCTAGGTGTGAGCCGAAAGAGAATTTTCGGTATTGTCGTTGTCCAATGATCCAATAGGGGTTTAAGGAGGATGCCTCATGCTCTTGGGTGCGCGTCAAGGTTGTGTGGCGGGTGAATCGCTGGCGCAAAAGATGGAGATTTTGCGGGGGTTCAATTACGACTTTTTGGAGCTCGCGCTTTCGAAAGAGGAGATACGCTCCTTGACGGACGACGAGGAAGCATCGTATCGGCAGTTGATCGAGGATACGGGCCTCCCCATCCTATCCACCAGCATGGGGCATTTTCCAGGCTTTGCGGCCCAACCGGCCGACGAACGCCGAGCGATCCTCGACGACCTGCGCAAGTTCATCGCCTTTACGCGGGCGATCGGCGGGGACACGGTGCTGGTTGCCATCGCAGAGCAATCGACCGAAATCCACGAGTACATCTCCGTTTACCGCGATGAGCTAACCGCAGTGGCCGATGAAGCTCAGGCGGCAGGAGTCACCCTCGCCTTTGAACACGTAGGCAGGTTCAAGCCCTACACCTTGGCTAAATTGGTGAAGGCGCTGGGCCACCCGGCACTCGGCGTCTACTTCGACATGGGCAATTGCTTGTACGTCGGCGAGAATCCGATCGAGCAAGCGCGGATCTGCGCGCCCGTCACGGCGCAGCTCCACATCAAGGGCGGCCCGACCGCGCCCCTGGCGGCGATGCCCCTCGTCGAAGTGAGAGAGATTCTCGAAGACGCCGGCTTCCAAGGCAGGGGATGCCTCGAGATCCCCCCCATGGAGCGCAATCCACACCTTCCCGAAGCTAGAGCTCTACTGAAAATGGCCGGTTATTGATCGATCGGCTGAAGTTGGTCGGCTATAGGCCAAGTTAATCACTTTTAGGGAACCGCCGCACCGCTGCGAGCAAAGCGGGCGGCGGTTTCTCATTGATCGTTCCTATCGGCGGGCTGTCCGATGCTTTGCTCTCAGGTCCCCCCCGGTCCCAAAACCGTCACGTAAGGCTCCGCGGCTAACTTCAGGTCCGCTACGAGCGGCAGGTGATCGGACGCATCCGACGCAACCGTCCGCACCGATCGCGGGCCCGTGGGCAGGAGATGATCGGAGACGAAAATGTAATCAATCCTCTTCGTCGGCGAGCGGCTGGGAAACGTGGGACTTCCCACCTGGCTAGCGCCGTCCGAGATGCCGACAGCCTCGGGAAAGTAATGGCGCTGAACGACCCAAGCGTCCTGCAATATGGAAGAAAGCTTCTCTGCGAGCTTGGGCATTCCCGCGTCCGAATTGAAATCCCCCATGAGTACGACCGGGCCGTCCAGCAGCCTCACGTACTCTGCTATTTCGGTTATTTGAGCATCGCGAATCTCCGGCAACCTCACCTCGAGATGGGTCGTCAACACGTGAAGCGGTGCGCCGTCTACATGCAATACGGCGTGGAGTAGGCCGCGCTGCTCGCGCCCTTTGGCCTTTAGGTGCACATTCTCGTAGGAGCGAATCGGAAAACGGCTTAGAATTGCGTTTCCGTACGCTCCTCCAAGGAACCGGAGGTTTGGCCCGAACGCGTAGTGCATGCCGAGTTGTTCGGCCAAAGCACGGGCTTGATCGACCCGCCGACTCCGGAGCAGACCTTGATCCACCTCGTTTAGGGCGACGACATCTGGTCGTATTGCTAGGAGGACCGCCCCGATGCGCTCAAGGTCCAGAACCCCGTCCATCCCGAGTGCATGGCGTATGTTGTAGGTGACGACGCGCAATGTCCCGTCCTCCCGCCCGTTTGCCGATGCCAAAACCGAGGTTAGCAGCAACATACATCCAACAATCGTCCAAAAGCGCGCCAAGGAGGTCCACCACATGATTGGCGGATTCCCTGGTTTTGAGCTTCGTTCCTGTCGGCGGCGGCCCTGGGAACTGTTTACAATGCAGCGCTATCCCAGTTGAATCGATCGGAAGGCCTTCACTTGATTCGTGATCGCAACCTCCGTAGGCAGGCGCTCCATGCTCGACGCTCCGTAAAACCCGTGTACGCCCTTGGTGTTCGCAAGCACGTACTTGGCATCCTCCGGCTCCGAAATGGGCCCCCCGTGGCAAAGCACGATGACATCCGGGTTGATTTCCTTGGCTGCGTCCGCGATCTCCTGGATCTTCTTAGGGCACTCTTCGAGCGTGATCGCTGTCGCAGCGCCGATCGAACCTTTGGTCGTCAGCCCCATGTGCGCGACGATGACGTCCGCGCCGGCCTCTGCCATGAGGCGCGCCTCGTCGACGTTGAAGACGTAAGGCGTCGTGAATATGTCCATCTCGTGCGCCGTGCGAATCATCTCCACCTCGAGTCCATACCCCATGCCCGTCTCCTCGAGGTTTTGACGGTACAAACCGTCCATTAAGCCAACGGTCGGGAAATTTTGGACGCCGGAGAAGCCGGCCTCGACCACGCTCTTTAAGAACTTGTCCATCAGACGGAAGGGATCGGTGCCGCATACGCCTGCAAGCACGGGCGTGTCTTTAACGACCGTCAGCACCTCGCCCGCCATCTCCATCACGATCGCGTTCGCGTCGCCGTATGGCATGCAGCCGGCAAGCGAGCCCCGACCGGCCATGCGGAAACGACCAGAGTTGTAAATGACGATGAGGTCGATGCCGCCCATCTCTTCACACTTTGCCGATATCCCCGTTCCGGCTCCGCCCCCGATGATCGGCTCGCCTCGTTCAATCCTCTTTCTAAGCCTTTCGATCACTTGCTCTCTCGTAAATGCCACGTTCGCTTCGCCCCTTCTGCTGGTCTTTAGTTTTCCGCCCTCGATTGCTCGATCAATTCGGTAAACATCGCGACCGCCCGCTTTGCGAAGGCCGGATCGTTGATGTTGGCGTCGATCTCTTCGACGCGAATGTGAGGTTTGACGTTTGCCTTGATCGCTTCAAACATCGCGCGGTCGGCCTCGGGCCACCAAAACGGTTGCCCTTCGCTGTCCAAAATCGAAACGCCTCGCAAGGGGAGCAAGAAGGCGACCGGCCCCGTCGCCTTGTTCGCTTTTTCAGCGAAGATTTTGCCTAATCGTTCGTTCTCCTCGGGCGTCGTGCGCATGAGGGTGACGCTTGGATTCCACTCGTAAAACTTGCGACCGGCGTATTTGGCGGGAATCGTGTCGATCGGGCCGTAATTGGCCATGTCGACGCAGCCCGGGACGATCAGATGGGGAATGCCGACCTCACCCGCCGCCTCGAGGCGTGTCGGACCGGCGCTAAACACGGCGCCTTCGCAGATTTCGTCGGCCCACTCAGTGGTGGTGATATCGAGCACACCGGCGATCAAGCCGTCCTGCACCAAACCTTCCATCGTGCGCCCGCCCGTTCCGGTGCAGTGAAAGACGAGAACTTCGTACCCTTGCTTTGTCAAGGCCTCCCGGCACATGTCGACACATTCCGTGGTGTTACCGAACATCGTGGCGGCGATGAGCGGGCGCGACTCACTCGAAGGTCTTACGTCGATCTCGACCATTCCGCAAATTGCCCCTGCGGCCCTTGCAAAGATGATCTCGCTGATGCGGTTGATTCCCGCCACATCGACGATCGACGGCATCAGCGTCACGTCGCGGGTGCCGACGTACGGCGCTGTATTGCCGCTCGCCGCCGTAGAAACGAGCAGTTTGGGAACGCCGACCGGGAGATTCCGCATGGCGGCGCTGATGACCGACGAACCGCCGGTCCCTCCCATGCCCAGGATGCCGGAGAAGCGCCCCTCGTCATACAGTTGACGCACGAGGAGCGCCGCGCCCTGGCTCATCACTTGCATGGCCTGTCCGCGATCCTTGGCTTCGCGCATCGCCTTTAGCGACGCTCCTCCCGCCCGAGCGACCTCGTCGGCGCCGACATCCGGCTCGATGTGTTTCGGATCGCCAAGCACGCCCGTATCGATCGTAAGAACGCGATGTCCCTTGGCCTCGATCAGTCTCTTGACGTAGGCGTACTCTTCGCCCTTGGTATCAAAGGCGCCGAGCAGTGCAATCACTTTACCCATCGTACGTTCCCTCGCTTTCGTATCCTCGTGTTCGAGTCTAATCTTCACCGGCCTTGCGCAGAAGACCTTCCAAAAACGAGATACAAAACAGTTATCAGTCCTCTTTAGTGGCAAGAAGTGGAGACGAGCGAGTCCCGGATTGCCGAGATTAACGGACAAGGGCCGCGCACGTGGACGACGTTCAACATGCGCGGCCCTTGGACAACGTCCGCTAAAGACCTCAGCGAGACGCTTGGAAACACCTAACTTGCAGCCGATTGCAGCTCTGACGCGTTTTCGACCACCTTCGTGATCGCATCGATGATGTCTTGCGTATCCTTCTCGGTGCCGAGGAGAAGCGACTGCGATAGCCAGATCGCCTCCCTGCAAGCGGCCTCGGCGTTTGGCAAATGGAGCTGGTTGTATGCTCCTTGACCCTCGGGCGGCGCGACTTCCTCCATAAAAGGCTGCTTATATAATGGAACAGGGTATCCGGCCGAACATGGTACACCCTCGGCGATTAGAGCCTCGAGAAACCGCTGTCGCGAGACGCCCGGAATTCCCGGTGCATATCGAAACTGGTACAGGTGATAGGCTCGCTCACTCGCACGCGGATCGGAGCTGCCCACCGTGGCAAGGCCCGCAATGGCGGAAATCGCGGCGTCGAGCTTCTGCGCGTTTTCGAGGCGCAGCTTTGTCTGCTCCTCGAGGCGATCGAGCTGCGCGAGGAGGATCGCTCCCTGCCATTCGGTCATCCTGAGGTTGCGACTGACGATATGATGCGAGTACCACGGATAACCCGTGCGCTGACCGTAGCTGTGGAATGAGAAGGCCCGGTTCATGAGCGCCTCGTCGTTGGTCATGAAGAGGCCGCCTTCGCCGGCAGTGATATTCTTGCTGTTTTGAAAGCTGAAACCGGCGGCGTCTCCAAACGAGCCCATTCCCCGCCCCGCCCACTTGCCTCCGTGCGCATGAGCCGCATCTTCGACCACCCAAAGTCCACGCTCTTTGGCAAAGGCGATCACTTTGTCCATGTCGCAAGGACAGCCGCCGAAATGCACCACGATCATTCCCTTGGTGCGGGGCGTGATCAATTGAGCGACGGAATCCAGATCGATGTTGAAGTCGTCCAAGCTCACATCCGCATAGACCGGCGTGGCGCCGGCGTGGATCACGGCGGTCGCCGTGGCGACAAAGGTGTAGCAAGGCACGATCACTTCATCTCCAGGTCCGACCCCGAGCGCGGCCATACAAACCTCGAGCGCGGCCGTTCCGCTCGATACCGCAAGCGCGTATTTTCCGTCATGATACTCCCCAAAGCGCTTCTCAAACTCGGCGACGCGATCCCCATAGAATCGAAACCAATTTCCGCTCTCCAGCACCTCGAGCACATTCTTTCGCTCCGCGTCCGTCCACTGGGGCCAGTTTGGAAACGGCTCCGTGCGAACGGGTGAACCTCCGTTGACGGCCAGCTTCGACATCGGATAACACCCTTTCACCATGTTGAGGCCTTTTTATTCACAAAGCATAAAACTAGTCATACTTTAGCATGCCGCGGCATTTTTGTCAATTTGTCCGAGTGCCGGGAGCCCAACAATTCACCGTAAACGAGACTCGCCGCCCCCACGATTGCGATGTCTCGCCCAAGAAGCGTCGGAAGCACTCGTACCCCGTGAAGGCGGGCCAAGAATGCGTTCTCGTTGACGAATCGATCGATGTGCCAAGGCACCTCCGGGTTGGAGAAGATGGGACCTGCAAGTACGATAGCGTCCAGGTCAAGAAGGTCGACGATCGGCACGCAGGCGGCGCCGATCGCGCGTGCGCACTCATCGAGAATGGATCTGGCCGTAGGATTGCCGTGATTGGCGTCTCGAACGACGCCCCAAAGGCCCTCCGTACCGCCTTGATAGCGGTCTACGATCCGACGTTCGGAGACGACTGCGGCGAGGCACCCGGCCCTACCGCATTCGCAAAGAATCGAGTCCGAAGCCACCTTGACGTGCCCGATTTCCCCGGCCGCCCCTCGGCCTTGGTGAAGTCGGCCGTCAATCACCACCGCGGATCCGACGCCCTCGTTAACCCAGATCAATGCGAAATTGGTCTCTTTATTTCCGAACAGGCGCTCGCCAAGGGCCATCGCCCACGCGTTCGTCGATATCGAAACCGGGACCGCCACGAGCCGCTCGATGGTCTCTAAGACCGGGACCTCCGTGGCCTGCAATCGGTCACCGGACATATGGAGGCGCAGCTCACGGCCCATGGCCCCGACCAAACCCGACACGGCGACGCCAAGGCCGAGCAATCGCTCCCTGGGAACGCCACGTTCGTCAATGAGACGAAAGAGCGTCTCTACCGCGTGATCGATGGCATCGACGTCGCCATTTGTATGGTCGACTCGCTCCCAAAGCGTGTGTTTGAAGACGACTTCGCCTTTGAGATTGATGCAACCGACTTCCGAAAAACCCCGGCAAAGGTGCATCGCAGCGATGTAACCCGCCTCGGGGAGTAGGTCGATCAACACCGAGGGCCGCCCCGGACGATCCGGCTCTTCAAGGGCGCCCAGTTCCACCACAACGCCTTCTTCAATGAGTTCGCCGACCCAGCGGGTGACGGTCGGCTGCGCGACGCCCGCAAGTTCGACAAGGTGAGACCGAGTCGTAGGACCGTGATCGACAAGGTGGCTCAAGATCGGCCCATGACGACTGATCAGCTCTCTCAGGCTCATACTCGCATCCAAAGTTCGCTCTCCTACTCGCGGCGAGGTTTAATACACCATGAATTTTATGGCGTTTCGTGCGCGCTCGTCAACCATTGGGCGGGGACAAGCTCGGTTGGCACGGCGACCCAAGACTCATCGGCCCCATGAAGGCGCTGCCGCTGTGTGATTAGCCCAAGGAGCACCCCGTACTCCGGAGCTACGAGCAATGCGCCGGATTGCCAGCGGGGGTCGCGGCCGTCGATCTCAAAGAGTGGAAATGGACGGTCGTGTACAGTGACGTCGAAGGTCGCGATCGGACGCGCGACAAACCTCCCACTCCACGCTCCCTCGGGAAATCCGAGCGCTGTCACGACCGGTGGGCCCGGCGAGCGCTCGGTCACGCCAAGGCGAAGGTAAGGAAAGCGAGGCACGTTGCCGGCGGCAAAATCCGGCGCGGGGTTGCCGTCCACATCGCGCACGATTTTGAGCAGCGCCAAGTCGTAGCGAGGGAGCGCCGCGATCACTTCCGCGACGAACTGCTGCCTGGCAAGGCCACTTGCACGGTCGAGCGTCCAAACCAAGTATTCCTCGGCTGATTCAAACGATCGCGGGCCTATCCCGTCTCCGATGCACCCGACCGGCGCGGATAGATCAGGGTGACAGTCATAGACTGCGCTGTAGTTCGTCAGAATCAGGCCTTCGGGCGACACCAAGGCGCCGACGCCCCAGTGAAAATCACTCTCGATCCAAACGGTTGCAAGGCGCGCGCGCTCCGCGCCCTGCATCGCCTCCAACGCTTCGTCCGTAAAGCCGACGTACGCCGAGGACGGCGGCAACCGCCTTTCCACCTCGAGTTGAATCGAGTACCGGACTTCTGGGCTCTCCCCCCTGCCACGAGCCCAATGCTCCTCAGCCGGGGCTTCGGCCCGGGCTTCGGCCTGGGCTTCTGCGCCCGCGGGCCACACTGCGACCGTGTATATTCCAGGCGGCAGGTCGCTGGTTTCCTCGTCAGTCAGATCCGCATCGATGACGATACGGTCGTTCCAACGGCGCGTTGCGCTTCGAAATCTGTGTTCCATCCCGTATGGACTCGGGGTCCACCCAGGTTCGACCGAGAGCTCGAGATCCCGATCGGCGTCGAACAGTCCGATTTCAATGTGCCGCGTGCCCGGCGGCACATAAAAGGTCCAACTTTGCGTGGTAAAACTCGCTGGATGTATTGTCGCCCCGACGCGCTCGCCCGCAGCGAGTCGGCCGGCATAAGGCATGTCCCTGGCAAGTGATGGCGCCTCGCCCGGATCGACTTGAACCGACCCTTCCACGGCCTGCCTGCGCACGAGCAGGTGGTAGGGCGCTACCTCCGTGTACGGCTCAAAGAGGGCGACGTGAATTACGATGGATTCGTCGCCCTCCGGGGCGACGAGACGAACGTGCTCGTATCCATATGCCCTTTTGGACGCGGTATCAAAGATCACGGCGCCGCCCTGGAGTACGGCCCCGTACAAATCAAAATCGTGGTCGGAAAAAAGCCAGACGTCAAAGACCCCGCCGCCAGGGGGAGCCGAAATCGCGTGCCGGGCAATTTGGCCCGCGAAATCGACGAAACCAGATTGGATCTCGCTTTCAAACAAGGCGCCGCGGTCCACGATATCGCTGCGTGACGGGGGCACAGGTCTTGGCGGCTCGACGCCCGGCAGCGCGTCGAGGTTTTCCAGCACCGGCCATAGGCGAAGCGTGTACGCGCCCGTCTCATCCCCTGAGGTCGAGGTCACGCGTATGAAGTACGGGCCGCCCTTGCCGCTCTCCAAACCCAATCTAGCGATGTGGACATCCACATTGTCGTCTGCTCGGGCAACGAGCTCGCCGCGCTCGTCGACGATTTCGAGGTAAGGTTCGAAGTCGGCCTCGAGCTCGGCGCGAATGCCGGCGCCGGGCTCGAGACTCCAGGCGTATCGATGCTCGATGAACCCTTGATGATCCGCTTCGATAAACGACAGGTATCCGTGAAGCTCAAATGGCGCGCCTTTCGCCGCTCCTTCGACAAGGAGCAGCAAGAGTGCGACGGTCACGCCTGCGATCCACCGAGTCATCCATATCGCCTCCACGAACTAGTACGTTCGTTACATATTCGGCGGATCGGCGCAAAAACCGTCAGGCTGTGCCCCGAGATTGGACCTTTTCGTATACGACGGGGAAGTAATCGCCGGTTAGGATTTCACCTGCTTTTACCGACACAAACGGCTCCATCGGATGCGAGCCTGTCGGTTCGTAACGGGTGTGTCCGGGCATGTAGTGCACGGCGATGGCCCTTCGCTTCCTCTGAGAACGATTGTGCGGGCTTCCGTGCCACGTGAGACAGTGATGGTACCCAACGTGACCTTTCTTGATTTCAAATGGAACGGCTTCGATCTTGGCGTCGGGTGGAAGCATCTCCGGTTGCTTGTGATAGGGCATGAAGTTTTCGTCGGCGGCCAACTGCCGGTCATGGTTGCCCCACCTATGGCTGTAGGGGACCATCCACATGCACCCGTTCTCGATCGTAGCATCGTCGAGCGCGACCCAGGCGCTCACGAGATCCGGAGGCTGTATGATCGGCCATGCGGGGTGGTCTTGATGCCAGCGCGTGGGACCTCCGGTTATAGGCGGTTTGTACTGCACCTGATCGTGCCAGATGCGGAGCGTGTCGGTACGTGCGAGCCGAGCGACATCGGCGCAGATCTGTGGATTGGCCGCGTGCTCAAAAAACGCTTTGCTCGCCATCCAGATGTTAACGATCTGAACGACCGTCTCCTTTTCGGAGATGCTCATACCGTAGTCGCTTCCGTCCAGAAGATTGCGATTAAGGACCGGCTTTTCCACCGACTTGCCTTCCATGACCAGTTGGAGTTCTTCCCGCAGCCTGTCGACTTGCTCGTCGCTTAAGACGCGACCGCCTTTCACAAATCCCAGTTCGTCAAACTCCCGCACTTGTGCGTCCGTGAGCAACCTGCCGACCTCCATTCATATATATGGCACTTTCTTACACTCTCTACGCTATCAGCTCCCGCAGGTCATGTCATTGACCCATTCCCGCAGATTTTTGCAGATTTCACAGGAAAAGTGTCGCTGTGCTTTGAATGTCTTTCCAAAATGGCGGACCAATACCATCCACAAACACCAATCGCAACGCTTCAGAGCCTGTACCGTCTCCGACCGCGAGTAAATCTTGCCGCGCGCCTCCGGGTTGCGCCCGGGCATTCGTGGGGGCCGCGGATCATCTCTGACTCCCAGCTTATTTACATCATTTCAGGGAATATGACCGTGCGGCTCGGACCGGTTGTTTGCCAATTGGAGCGGGGCGATCTCGTCTTTTATGGCGCCGACTCGCCCCACCACATCGTGTGTGGGGAAAGCCCTGTCTCGTTCATATCGGTTCACTTTGATTGGGACGCCTGTACGCCGGACCCGGTCCACCCGAGGAAAGGAATTCGAAACGTCCACGAACAAGAGCTCGTGCGCCGTCCGAGAACGTACCGAGTCCACCTCGAAGGCTACGGAGAGCTCGACTTCCCGCACGCAGCGTCGGCCGGCGATTTCGAAGCGCAGTTCGTCGAAATCGTACGGGAGTTTGACGCTCAAAAACCGGGCTACCCTTCCGTCCTGAGCGGACTTCTCGGAGCGCTCCTCGTGAGAATTGCGCGCCATAATGCAGGACCGCCGCTTCGTGGCGAGGCGCTCGCCAAGGTACGCCCCGCGCTCGAAGCGATCCGAGAAAAACCGACCACACCATGGCGCGTGGACGATCTGGCGCGCCTTTGCAACTTCCATCCGACTTATTTCGCCGAGCTTTTTCGAGCAGGAACGGGCGAGTCGCCAAAGCGGTTCATGGTGAAAGAGCGCATCTCCTGGGCAAAGCGACTCCTACTCGAAAGTGGTTCGATCGAGTCGGTGGCAGAAGCGGCGGGATTTAGCAGCGTCCAGTACTTTTGCCGAGTTTTTCGCCAGGAGACCGGCCTTACGCCCCTTCAATACAGACGTCAGCGAACCGCCATCTGATTCCCACGTGCGAAAGGGGTAGAGGATTTCCTGCTTTAGAGCCAGAATCCTTCGAAAATGTTAAGACGGGTCCGACGGTGGGGACCGACGTTCGGTGGGGACTGGACGTCTTGGAAGGTTTTGGCCGTGGCAAAGCAAAAAGAGCAACATCGAAATCGACGGCGCAAGCGAAAGCCGCTCAAGCGGGCCGTATCGCTACTACTCCTCTTGTGGCTTTTTACGCTCCTCTTTTTTGGCGCAGCCTTTGTTGATCTTTACGATGAGATCGGCGCATTACGAGCAACCAATGCATCGATGGTCTCGCAGATCCTCGCGCTTCAATCCGAACTCGGCCACACAGCATCACGATCCGATGTCGAGGCGCTTGCAAACGACCTCGCGCACTTGAGACAATCTTACGAACAGGCGGTCGCAGACCAAAGCGCGCGCCAACTTGGAAGTCAGGCCATGGTGGGACTCGCCGCCGATCCCCTTCCCCATTCGGATCCCGCCTACGAGCCCGCCAGCGCGGGCTCCGATCTCAAGCCGGATGAGCCGTGGTACAGGACGGTCGCGGATCGAGCCTCGTTTTACGGCGGCCAGCTACTAAGCGCATTGGCCGAGGCCCTTCGGCCCCGGCCAATGTTCCCTTAAGCCCGCCTCGATCTCTTTTCGATCCTACTCGATCATGACAAACTCGTAGGATACGACGCCCTCGCCGATTCGCACAACCGGGCGGCCCTCGTCGTCCTTGAGGAGATCGAACGTCAGCCCGATAACCGGTGGATCGTACGTGAAATAGCCGGCAGGTTCGCCCAGCGAATCGACGATGGGCCGCGCCTCTGAACGGAACCACCCGGCGTCGAATATGAGCCGCTCCCCGTCCAGTTCGAGGAGGATCTCGCCTAACTCGGAGTTCGTGTACCTCCCGAGGAACTCGAGCACTTCGTCGACATCGACGCGATCTTGAATTTGACTCTTGAGCTTTGCAATCGATTCGCTTTGCTGCTCGAGCAGGAATGCGATGGCCTTCTCGCTTTCGGCGTCCAAGCCAAAGACGAGCTCGAAGAGGCGCACACGGACCAATTCATTGAAGGCGTTCGAGCCTTGCGCATTGGTGACGACGAGCACGCCAAGGTCAAGCGATGGCCAAAAGGCAAAGTCGCTTGTAAAGCCCAGAGTGTTCCCTCCGTGATAGATGACGGGAACGCCTTTGTACGTTCCGACCATCCAGCCTAAGCCGTAGCTGTCGGTGGACGTCATCGCCACTTGGGGTTCCCACGTCGTGCGTAGGTTTGCTTCCGAGACCACGCGCGTGCCGGAGGGAGCCACGCCGACGGCCAACTGCGTGATCATGTAGTTGGCGAGATCTCGAGCGGTGGACCAATGGGTGCCCGCAGGCGCTACCGGTGTCAGCATCCTTTCTGCATCGACGTCGATTGCTACGTAGCCGTCGGACCCGAGGTCAAACTGATGCGGCATCGCATATTCGCCGCGCGCCTTGACTTGCTCGAACGAGAGGGTGGTATTTGTCATTCCGATCGGGTCGAAGACGCGCTCTTGAACGAGCTTCTCATACCCCTCGTAAAGCGCGCCAAAGGGCGAGCCGACCGCAGACGCTGCCGCGTACCCGGCCGTCGCGACGAGTTGGTTGCTGTAATGAAACGCCTCGCCGAATTCCGTAAAGAACTGAAAGGTCTTTAGGGAGAGAATTACGTCTTCGGCGGTGAGCTTGTCAGCGCCGAACATGAGTTCGAAATCGCGCCTGGGCACGCCGGTACAGGCGCATACGAGGTTTTGAATCGTAATCGTTTGGGAGAGCTCAGGGTCGGCCACCGCAAACTCCGGCAACACCTCGATCACCGGCGTCTCCCAATTGATCACCCCTTCGTCGACCAGCGTGGCGAGCAGAAGCGTCGTCATCGTCTTTCCGGTCGACCCGATCATCATTTGGGTATCGGGCGTGACCGGGCGATCACTTCCGGCCTCGATCACCCCAAAACCGTTTAGATAGACCGTCTCGCCCCCTTGCACCACCGCGACAGCCGCGCCTGGAATGCCAAAAGCCTCCAGATTTTTGACGACAAATGCCTCAAACTCATCGAGCACGTCTGCGGCGGCGAGAGGCTCTTCATTTGAAAGATCGTCCTCATCCAACGCAAGGATCTTAAACCCGGTCGCCACGATTTGGAGCTGTGCGTTGCGGCGCTGCAATGCTGTGATCTCAGCATCGATCAGCATGATGTAGACGATTCCGTCGTGAACTTGAGCGATCGCCTGATAAATCCGGTTTTCCTTTGTCCGGTAATTGACGACAATCGTCTTTTCGACGCCTGCCTGGGAAGGAGGTTCGAGGACGTTCGTCACCTCGAGACCAATGGCGGGATGGACAAGCTCCCACGCTTCATTGACCGCGGACTCGGCGTCCTCTCCGAGCAGCGCCAGTACCGCGATCGATATGCCGCCGTCGGGGTCTCTCACGACCGCGTGACTTCCCTCATCCGAGGCTGTCCAATTGGTCGGGATCGGAAAGCTGAACTTTCCGGCCGGATCGACGTACTCAGTTGGCAACATCGCCGAGTCGGGTTGTCCCTCGACATCTCGAATGAGTGCGAACGGAAAATCGAGTCCGGACTGGGTAAATGTGCCCTCGACTCTCCCATCCGAGAGCACACCTGCAAATGTCGGGTCACCGGGCACGCCCGCAAGCGTAAATTGAATATGAGCATCTTCCACGACAATTCCCGTCAGAGGGATGCCGAAGGCCCCTTGCTGGGGTAGGTCCGCCGTTCCGTCCCAACCTTCATCGTTCCGGTCGAACCGGACCACCACGTCGAGCGAGGCGCCGGGCAACTCGATCGCTCCGAGCCATTCGCCCTCGAGGGGATGGGACGCGTGTGCAATGCCTACAGAAAATAGTGCCATCGAGAGAAACACAGAAACCACAATCGACTTGGATATTTTTGGGAACGAAGTCATAATTTGTTATCACCCGTTACCAAGATAACATACAGGTCACGCCCCTTCAAGCTTGTCTATCAGCGTCACTCCTCGCATTTGGCCCATCGCGCTCGGCAAAAAAGTGCGTCCGACATTCAAGGAGGCGAAAAATAAAAAGCGAAGCGATCACTCGTGCGATCCTAAGCAATTTGGAGGTTTCTAACTTGACACAATGGATTCGTTGTTTGACCGTCTTCCTTGCCGCGCTTTTGATTACCGGGGTTGTGTCGGCCGAGACATTAAAGGTCGGGTCGGATATAACCTTCCCTCCATTCGAGTACATCGATCCTTCGACCGGTGAGCCGACCGGATTTGATATCGAGCTCATCAAGGCGATTGGCGCCACAATGAACGTGGACGTAGAGATCGTTCATTCGCCGTGGGACAACATCTTCAACAGGCTGTTCGATGGTGAGTTTGACGTGATTGTCTCGGCGCTTTCGATCACTGAGGCGCGCGCCGAGGTGATGGAGCTCTCCGAGCCCTATTTCGTCACCGGACAGGTGATCGTAGCAAGGGCAGACGATCCGAGCATCCGCGGGCCCGAGGATTTGATCGGCAAGAAGGTAGCCGTTCGGTCAGGTACCACCAGTGTCGACGCGGCCGTAGCGCTCGCCCTTGACCGGATCGTCTACTTTGACGAGTGGTCCGATGTCTTCACGGCCCTCGAATCCGGAGAGGTCGACGCAGCCTTGAGCGACGAAATTTTCGCAGCGAGCGAGGTCCAAAGGCGACCCGACCAGTTTCGATTGGCCGGAGATCGGGTTACAGCCGAGCCTTACGGGATCGCGGCGCGAAAAGGCGAGACCGAGCTAATTCAGAGAATCAACGAGGCCTTGGCCGCCCTGAGGGCCGACGGCACGTACCAAGCGCTCTACGAAAAGTGGATCGGCGCGATCGAGCCGTAGCGCGCTAAAAAGGCACACGCCATGCGCGCGAAAGCGCCCCACTCGGAGATGGACTCCAAGTGGGGCGCCTTCATAATGTTGGTCGGGCTGGCGAGATTCGAACTCGCGGCCTCTAGACCCCCAGTCTAGCGCGCTAACCAAGCTGCGCCACAGCCCGCGGACACGCTCAAGCGATCGGTACACTTAGAGCGCCGAACATCGCCAATTGTACCACATGCACGGACAAAGGGCAATATCCTACGGAGTAGCTTGGTTGTTCACGCCTTGCTCGACCCGCTCGAGCCCGAATGCGTCGTGAATGACCCGCACGGCCTTGAGCACATCGCCCGCCTGCACCAGACAGGAGACCTTGATTTCCGAAGTCGAGATCACCATGATGTTGATGTCGTTGGTCGCGAGCGCCTCGAACATCTTGGCCGCGACGCCGGGATTGCTCACCATGCCGGCGCCCACGATGCTCACCTTGGCCACGTTGTCGTCGACCAGCACCTTCTCGGCTCCCAGGTCCTTTGCTACCTCGTCCACGATCTCCTTGGCCCGGCGAAGGTCGTCCCGGCTGATGCTGAAAATCAAATCGGCGGTGTTTTGTTGCTTGGTCGTCTGGACGATCATGTCGACGTTCACTTGGTCCTCAGCCAACTTCGAAAAGATCCGGTACGCAACCCCGGGTCGATCGGGAACGTTCACGATCGTTACCTTGGCAACATTCACGTCGTGGGCGACGCCCACAACTACCATATCCTTCTCCACAACTCGTTCCTCCCGAACAATCGTCCCTTCGGTATGGTTGAAACTCGACCGCACGTGAATGGAGACACCGTACTGGGACGCAAACTCCACGGAGCGCGGCTGCAAGACGCCCGCCCCGAGACTCGCCATCTCGAGCATTTCCCCGTAGGAGACATCAAGCAGCTTGCGGGCCGAGGGCACCACCCGGGGATCGGCGGTGTACACGCCGTCCACATCGGTAAAAATCTCGCAAACATTCGCCTTCAAAGCGGCCGCAAGGGCTACACCCGTCGTGTCCGAGCCGCCCCGCCCGAGGGTCGTGATGTCCTGCGTGGACGTGATCCCTTGAAAGCCGGCGACGATTACGATCTTTCCCGCGTCGAGTTCCTTCCTGACACGTTCAGGATTGATCTGCAAGATCTTGGCCTTCGTGTGGGTGCCGTCCGTGATAATGCCACCTTGAGCGCCCGTCAGCGAGATGACCGGCTCCCCCAATTCGTTGATCGCCATTGCAAGGAGGGCGATGGAGATTTGCTCTCCGGTCGCAAGCAACATATCCATCTCGCGCCTTGGCGGTCGGTCGGAAATCTGGCGGGCGAGCTCAATCAACTCGTCCGTCGTGTCGCCCAATGCGGAGACCACTACGACGACTTGATTCCCCAACGCTTTCGTTTCCACGACCCGCTTTGCAACGGCCTTGATGCGGTCGGGATTCGCAACTGAGCTTCCGCCAAACTTCTGCACAACGATCGCCAAGCTACACGCCTCCGATTTTCTATATCAACCTTGATTGCTTGCTTGCCCTGCCGCAGAGGCAGTCTTCGCGGCACTTACCTGAACTCCTTGCGTGGACGGCCTTGTGACGAGGATCCTCGCAGTGACGCCGACTTTGCGAAATGCTAGGCTCATCGCCTCTCCGATCGCTTCGCCGGTGTCATGCGAGCAGAAGGCCGCAACCGACGGACCTGAGCCCGAGAGGGCAACGCCAAATGCGCCGCTATCCATCGCCGCCTTGAACACATCCTCGAGGCCGGGGATCAGGTCTTTCCTGTAGGGCTGGTGGAGGACGTCCTCAGTCGCCGTCTTCAATGCGTCCAGATTGCCTGTGGCGCAGGCGGCGACCCATAAGGCCGACCTCGCCAGGTTGAACACTGCATCATCCCGAGAGACTCGCTCCGGCAGTCGGGTGCGGGCCCGGTCTGTTCTCAGATAAAAGTCAGGGACGGCGACGCACACCCTAAGGGCTTCAGGCGGCCGTACCGAGATCGCTTCCACACTGCCGTCCTTGCGAACGGCGCTAGCCACGAGCCCGCCCAACGTCGCCGGCGCCACGTTGTCCGGATGCCCTTCGATCTTGCTGGCAAGATCGATTAATCGGTCTTTGGGCACTTCGCCCAGTCCGATTTTGAGCCCGCCCGCCAAGCCGCCGACGATGGCTGTAGCGCTGCTTCCCATTCCGCTCGAAAGCGGCACCTGATTGCGAATGACGATTCTAACTCGGCCAGGGACCCCTCCGGGCGAAAAGGCCGTGGCAAATGACCGGAAGACCAAATTATCACGGCCTTGCGGGAGTTCTGTTGCACCCTCCCCCTCGCAGATCACCGTTACATCCGCGTCCTGTGGGGAGTTTACGGTCGTCTCGTCGTCCGCTGTGATCTCAAATTCGTTCCAAAGGTCAAGCGACATCCCAAGGGCGTCAAAACCCGGCCCGAGGTTGGCTGTGGTCGCCGGAACCCGGACGGTCAACCTCTCCACATTGCCACCCACTCACAAGTTACGTGTCCCAGGAGCGTGCGAAAACGTCAGCTAAATCTCTGCATGCTTTCGGATGACCTCTTCCACCGCGTCCAACGACGCGGCAGCCACCTCCACACCCTGACTCACGGCCACTGCTCGATCAGGGTCTTTTAGGCCGTGGCCCGTCAGAACGCACACGACGTCGGAGCCTTGGGGAATCCGTTTCTCGCGGTGCGCCTTGATCAATCCGGCGACCGATGCGGCCGACGCCGGCTCGCAAAAGATGCCCTCGGTCTTTGCCAACATGCGGTACGCTCCGACAATTTCGTCGTCCGTCACGGCGTCGATCAAACCGCCCGACTCTTCCCGGGCGGCCTCGGCCCCTTTCCAACTGGCCGGATTGCCGATGCGGATCGCTGTCGCCAAAGTTTCTGGATTGGGAATCGGTTCGCCGCGCACGATCGGTGCGGCGCCGGCCGCCTGATACCCCATCATCTTGGGTAGCTCATCGCATTGACCTTCCGCTCGATATTCCCGAAACCCCTTCCAATAGGCCGTGATATTGCCTGCATTGCCCACCGGAATGAACAGGAATTCGGGCGCCTTGCCCAGCGCGTCGACAATCTCGAACGCTGCGGTCTTTTGACCCTCGATCCGGTAAGGATTCACCGAGTTGACCAGCGTAATCGGGTACTTCTCCGTCAGCGTGCGCACGAGGCGAAGGGCATCGTCAAAGTTGCCTTTCACGGCGATCACCTGGGCGCCGTGCATCAGCGCCTGACTCAGCTTGCCAAGGGCAATGTTGCCGTCGGGGATCAATACGATCGCGCTCATGCCCGCCCGGGCGGCGTACGCCGCAGCGGATGCGGAGGTGTTCCCCGTCGAAGCGCACATGACAACGGAAGAGCCCGACTCCTTTGCTTTGGTCACAGCCATGGTCATCCCGCGATCCTTAAACGATCCTGTGGGATTGAGACCTTCGTATTTTATGTAGACCCGGGCATCAATGCCAACGGCCCGAGCTAAATTGTCGACTGGAATGAGGGGCGTATTCCCTTCGTGCAGCGTGACCGCTTCTGTTGACGCATCAACGGGAAGATAACGCCTGTATGCCTCGATGATCCCTCGGTATGCCACGCTTAGACACCCTCCACTCGGATCACGTTCGCGACGCTTCGCACTTCCGGCAGCATCGTGATTCGTTCAAGCGCCGCCCGCACGTTTCGCTCGACGACTTCGTGCGTAACGAACACGAGACTTACGGGATCCTGTTCTTTCCCCTTCTGAATGACAGACTCGATGCTTACGTTGTTGTCGCCGAACGTCTGGGCAATTTGAGCGAGCACACCGGGACGGTCGACCACCTTGGTGTGGATGTAATAACGCGAGACCGTCTCGAGCGGGGACAATACTTCGCGCTGCTTGGCGACCCCGTTGAGCCACCCTGTGACCCCGCGGCGTATGTTTTGCGCCGCTTGGACGATGTCCGCCGCCACCGCGCTCGCGGTCGGCAGTTTACCTGCGCCGCGGCCGTAAAACATAAGCTCGCCCACGGCGTCCCCTTCCACGAAAATCGCGTTGAATACGTCGTTCACCGATGCCAACGGATGATCTTCGGGGATCAGGGTGGGATGCACGCGCGCCTCGATGCCGGCCGGCGTCGATTTCGCGATCGCGAGGAGCTTGAGGACGTACCCAAACTCATGGGCAAACGCCATATCCTCGGGCGTCACCTTGGTGATCCCTTCGCAGTACACGTCTTCGACGCGAATGTCGGTCTCGAACGCCAGGCGCGCCAAAATGGTAAGTTTGTACGCAGCGTCGTAACCTTCCACGTCCGACGTGGGATCGGACTCTGCGTACCCCTTCTCCTGCGCCTCTCTTAACACTTGATCAAAGGATGCGCCGCCTTTGGCCATCTTTGTCAGCATGTAGTTGGTCGTCCCGTTGATGATGCCCATCAACGTTTCGATCTTGTTGGCAACCAAACTTTCCTTGATCGACTTGATGATCGGTATTCCGCCTGCGACGGCGGCCTCGTAATGAAGACCGACCTTGCGCTCTTTTGCAAGTTCCAAGAGCTCGCGGCCGTGCCTTGCGAGGACGTCCTTGTTGGCGGTGACCACGTGCTTGCCTGCACGCAAAGCACGCTCGATGTAGCCGCGAGCAAGGTGCGTGTCTCCGCCGGGACACCCGATGACCTCGCAGACGATATCGATGTCGTCCGCTTCGAGCACTTCGTCGGGGTCCGTCGTCACGATGCCTGGATCGAGTTCAAGCGAGCGCGCCTTATTGGAATCTCGAACCACGATCTTCGAAATCTCAATGGATCCGCCCGCCCTGCGAGCGATCTGTTCCGAGTTTTTGTCGAGCACCTCGAAGACGCCCGAGCCCACGGTACCCAAACCCATGAGCCCGACGCGAACCGTAGATTCCAAAAGGCAACTTCCTTTCGCTATATGAACGGATCAGAAAGTCATTATAGCAGATTCAAACTTCGACGACCATCCCGTCGTAGGAGACGAGGACGCCGTGAGGTTGGAAGTATTCGGTGATCTCATCGTGCAAGGCCCCGCCGTTGTGCGAGAAATGGTTTGCAATGAAAAGTGTGTTCTCGCTCGCCGTCCCCTCTGCCAACATCCGCTCTTTGACCTTCAGCACCGTATCGAAGTCGCCGTGGTGCGCTCCGCCGCTTTTCGGACCCGACGTACAGTCCAAGATGACGACGTCAAAGCGGTGTGCGCGCTGCGCCTCCCAATGCTCGTCGGGGAACCATCCGGAATCTTGCCCGTAGAAGAGCGTCTTGCCGCCTCGTTCAAAGATGTAGTTGAAACATCCGCGTTCGGGGTAGTGCGCGGCCGTAAGCGGAGTGAGCTTGGCGTCGTCGAGCTCGTAGACGTGAAACGCCTCCATCGCGTGAAGCGCATCTTCGGGAAACCAGCTCACCTTTTGGCGAACGCCGTCGATGGCCCAATGGTCGCCCCACACGTCGATCCGGTCGCTGCCGTGTGCAAATGGCGGCCGCATATAAGGGAAATCGCCCGTGTAGTAGTGATCACCGTGGGTGTGCGTGTAGATGAGGTGCCGAACTTCGGACAGGTCGATGGAATCGCGCAGCGCCTGCAGGTATGTGTCGGAGTTCCAATCAAACTTGTACACACCGTCGATTAGCGCTCCACTGCGCGTGCGTACGGACTTACCCCCTGCCGCCCGCGCCCTCTTGCACGCGTCGCAACGACAAAACACGGCAGGCCAGCCTTCCGCGGCCCCTGAGCCCATGATATGGATACGCAAAGTCGCTGGTTCACTCCTTTGGAAATCTCATAGCCGACATCCAAGCTTACCGACTGCCGAAATTGTCATCCACTTGCAGTTCGGCTGGTCTGGCAAGGCCGGACGGCCAAGTGGGTGACTCCCTTGGCTTCATGTCACTTTGAAGACTGCTCCCGGCTAAGTTCAATTCGCATCGAACTCGTACCTTCACGACGACTCATATATCCTCAGGGACGGGCCAATGCTCGAAATACAAAGCGGGCGCCTTGCGGCATGATTTTCCCGCAAGGCGCCCGCCATTGACCACGATGTCGAGCTTTGGCCGCGCTCGTCGGCCATGTCTTTAGCCACTAGAGAATGATGCAGATGAGGCCGCCGCTCCCCTCGTTGATGATCTTCGTCAACGTCTCCTGTAGCTTTCTTTGCGCATTGTCGGGCATTCGCGAAAGCTTGCTTTGAATCCCTTCTCGGACCAGATCTTGCAGGGACTTGCCCAAAAACTCGGAGCCCCACACTTTGCCCGGGTCTTTTTCGAACTCCTCGGTCAGATAGCGAGCCAACTCCTCCCCTTGCTTCTCCGTCCCGACGAACGGAGTCACTTCCGTCATGATGTTGGCCCTCACAAGGTGGATCGACGGAGCGCTCGCCTGCAATTTGATCCCGAATTGCCCACCTTTGCGCACGATTTCGGGCTCGTCGAAGCTGATGTCCTCGAGTCTGGGCGCGACGATCCCGTACCCGGTCGCATCGACCTCTGCGAGCGCCTCCGCAAACTTGTCGTACTCGGACTTGGCATGAGCGAGATCGATCATCAGACGAACGAGGTGATGGTCGCCCTCGATTTCAAACCCTGTCAGCTCCTGCAGCACCTTGTAGAAGAGGTCGGCACGCACCCCGAGTTTGATGGTCGCTGATCCGGCGCCTAGCGCCATGTTTGAGAGCGAAACCCGGTCGATAAAATCGTAACCGGCGAACTGTTCGACGGCGCGGTCGACGTCCCTGAGCGTCCTGATCGGTTCGACCGTCTCCTTTAGAGCCTCGAGGTAGCTTTGCGTCAGCCAGTGATCCCGGCCGAGCTCCTCGACCCAGTCAGGGAGCTTGACGCCGATCTCCCGCAAGGGAAACTCGAACAGCACCTCGTGAAGCAGCTCATGAATGTCGGACTCGCGCATCTCGAGGCAGTTGACCGGGACCACCGTCACCCCGTACTTCTCCTCGAGGTCTTTAGCAAGATCCGTGGTGGATTTGCTCTCGGGGTGCGTCGAGTTGAGGAGGACCAAGAAGGGCTTTCCAAGCTCCTGCAGCTCCCGGATCACCCGCTCTTCAGCCTCGATATAGCTCGACCTTGGCAAATCCGTGATGCTCCCGTCCGTCACGACGACGAGCCCGATCGTCGAATGCTCCGCGATCACCTTGCGCGTGCCGATCTCAGCCGCTTCTTCGAAAGGAATCTCATGCTCAAACCATGGCGTCCGGACCATCCTCGGGCCGCCTTCCTCTTCAAACCCAAGGGCCCCTTGCGCCGCGTAACCGACGCAGTCGACTAGGCGCACGTCAAAGCCAATGTTCTCCTTGAGCTCGATGCGGACAGGTTCGTCAGGGACGAACTGCGGCTGCGTCGTCATCACCGTGCGGCCGGCCCCGCTTTGCGGCAGTTCGTCCTGGGTCCGCTGCCTTGCGTGCACATCTTTCATGTTGGGGAGTACGAGCAAGTCCATGAAGCGCTTGATAAAGGTTGATTTGCCCGTGCGGACGGGGCCGACCACCCCAATGTAGATGCTTCCGCCCGTTCTTTCTGATATGTCCCGAAAGATGTCGAATTTCTCCACTTTCGAGGTCCCTCCTTCGCGTTTCGTGCTTTGACCGATTGAGGCTTGGGGCAAGCCGACACCCCGTCCGACGCTAAAAACCTTTCGGGGCGCGTGATGAGAATGTCAATACAAACTATATTGACGTGCGAGGAGGTGTATGACGAAAGTTTGTCGTGCCTGGCGGTTCCGTTACCGACTGAGGATGGCGTGGAATTCGTCCTTGGGGCCGCGGCCCATCAACTCGGATACGGCATTGGACGGAGATTTTCCTGAGAAGAGCACTTCGCCGACCGCTGTCGTGATCGGCATCTCGACACCGTTGCGCAAGGCGAGGCCCAAGGCGGCTCGGCAGGTGGGTACTCCTTCGATCACCATCGAGGTTGCCCCCAAGATCGCATCGACAGGTTCCCCCATCCCGATCCGTCTCCCGGCCCGGGTGTTGCGGCTGTGACCGCTGGTACAGGTTGCGATGAGGTCGCCCATTCCGGCAAGACCGCTAAAGGTAAGGACGTTGGCCCCCATCGCCGCGCCCAGACGGGCCATTTCGGCAAGCCCCCTGGTGATGAGCGCGGCCTTTGTGTTATCGCCAAATCCGAGGCCGTCAGAGATCCCGGCCGCGAGCGCGATGACGTTCTTGAGGGCGCCGCCCAGTTCAACGCCTATGACGTCTTCATTGGTATAAACCCGAAACTCCGGACCCATCAGGATGTCTTGCCAAGCCTCTGCGACAGCGATGTCGGTCGACGCAACCACGCTCGTCGTTGGAAGGCCTCGTCCCACCTCTTCCGCGTGATTGGGCCCAGACAAAACCGCGATGCGGTCTTTGGGCATTGGAGAGGGGACGGCGGCCAAGGTTTGCGAGAGCCTCATTCCGGTGCCGACCTCGAGGCCCTTCGCGGCGTTGATGACGGAGAAATCAGGCGTCACAAACGGGACGAGGTCGCGCCATACCGTGGCGACGACTTGAGAGGGCACGGCCAGAATGATGCGGCGGTGGCGAGCTACCGCCTTTAGGTCTTTGGTGACCTCAATTTCGGGAGGAAGCGCGACCCCGGGAAGGTATGCCTTGTTTTCTCGGTCTCGATCTAGAGCGATCACTTGCTGTTCGCGCCGCGCCCAGAGCGTCACATCGACCCCGCGGCGCGCCAACATGACGGCGAGCGCAGTTCCCCACCCGCCGGCGCCGACGATTCCCACGCCCGTCATCATCGCCGCTCCGTCCCGGCTCGTTCGCCAAACTTGTACTCGGTGCCCGCGCGCAGTCGAGCAATGTTGGACTTATGGCGCCAAAAGGCAAACAGGCTGATCAAGGCGCCGCCTGCTACGTACTCCGCAGGATTGCCGAAGAGCCAAACTAAAAAAGGTAGAATCGCCGCTGCGATCAATGACGAGAGGGAGATGTACCGGGTGATTGCAACGCATACGATCCAAATGGCAAGCAGCAATAGAGCAACCCGCCAGTCGAGCGCGAACAAGACGCCGAGGGTCGTGGCGATGCCCTTTCCACCCTGGAAGCCTAAAAATATCGGCCAATTGTGACCGACGACCGCAAACAGCGCGACGGCGGCGACGCCAAGAGGCGACGCTCCGTATGCAATCGCCGCCCAAACGGGCAGCGTCCCCTTTAAGACGTCGAGCACGAGCACCAAGAGTGCGGCGCCCTTTCCCACCGTCCTCATCACGTTGGACGTGCCGATGTTGCCGCTGCCGTGTTGCCTCACATCGACGGATCCAAACACCTTGCCTACGATGAGGCCGAACGGGATCGAGCCGATCAAGTACGCTGCGACGCAAAAAAGCAGTTCGTTCAAAGCCCAAATCCCACCTCTAACCTTTTCGCTTGCGAAGCCGCAGGACGATCGGGGTTCCGACGAACCCGAAGTGCTCTCGCAACTGATTTTCGATATAGCGCTGATATGAATAGTGCATTAGGTCGGGATCGTTGACGAAAAGGAGAAACGATGGCGGTTTGACCCCCGTCTGTGTTCCATACAAGATTTTGAGCCGATTTCCTTTGTCGGAGGGCGGTTGACGCAAAACGGCCGCTTGATGCAACACCTCGTTGAGACGCCCGGTTTGAATGCGGAGGGCATGCTGGTTCGCGACGTACACGGCAAGGTCGATTAGGCGATGCACGCGCTGGCCCGTCTTGGCCGAGATGAAAAGGATCGGCGCATATTGGACGAACCCTAGCTGATGACGGATCTGCTCCTCAAAGCGGTTGATGGTCTTCTCGTCTTTTTCAACGAGGTCCCACTTGTTGACCAGAAGAATGATCCCTTTGCCGGCCTCGTGCGCGTACCCGACGATCCGCTTGTCCTGCTCGGTGACGAGCTCGGTGCCGTCGAGTACGACGGCGCAAAGATCGCTCCGATCAATCGCCCTCAAGGTCCGGATGACACTGTAGTGCTCGACCGCCTCATCGATCCGGCTCTTGCGCCGCACTCCGGCGGTGTCGATCAACGTAATCAAAAAGCCGTCCCGTTCGATCGTCGTGTCGATCGCATCGCGCGTCGTGCCAGGCACATCCGAAACGATGCTGCGCTCTTCTCCGATCAAGAGGTTGACCAATGACGACTTTCCGACGTTTGGTCTACCGACCACCGCGATGCGGATGGATTCGTCCTCTTCTTCGTCGCCCGCGCCGGCGTCTGGGAAATGCGCGACCACGCGGTCGAGCAAGTCGCCGATGCCCCGGCCGTGCTCGGCCGAGACCGGAACCGGCTCGCCCAAGCCAAGTGCGTAAAACTCGCCAAGCTCCTGCATGAGTGAAGGATGGTCCACCTTGTTCGCAGCGACGACGATGGGTTTGCGCGAGCGGCGAAGCACCTCGGCCACTTCGGAGTCGCTTGGTAACAGACCTGCCTGAACATCGACGACGAAAATCAGCACGTCAGCCTGCTCCATCGCGATTTTTGCCTGAGTGAGCGTCATGCTCGCAAAATCCCCTGATTCACCGAAGTCCATTCCACCCGTGTCAACCAGGGAAAACGCTCGCTCGGTCCATCTTGCATCGGCGTAGATGCGGTCTCGGGTCACCCCGGGCTCGCCCTCGACGATTGCGATACGCTGACCCGCGATGCGATTGAAAAGCGCGGACTTGCCCACATTGGGGCGGCCTACGATGGCGACGATCGGTTTATTGGACAATGGGATTCACCTTGGAGGGAGACATACGGCTGTGCACTGGATCTTTCTGGGCCACACCGGCTATTTCCTTTCGGTTTCCATCGCCCGCAGCCGCTCCTTTGTCTCAAACACCAGTTGAACGAGTGAGAAGAAGGCCCGCTGGGTGCCCCATGCGACGATCGGTCGGCCAACTCGCACCCACCCCAGGTATCGAGAGAAAAACCCGCCAACGCGCATCAAGCCGTTGACACACCGGAGCGTCGATACGATTAACAATTCGTCCGGGTCTTTGCCGGCCGCCTCGTACCCCGACTCGAGCGCTCGCTCTACCGGCTCGGGTCGGGGCCCTCGTCCCATCACATAGACGTCGTGGCCGGCCTCGTCTTGTCCCATGTGCTCGAGCAGGCCGTGGTCCCTGCTCCGCGGCCGATCAAAACGAGGCACATCGAGGAGTTCTCTCACCTCCGGCACGCGGTCGGAAGACAGCCAACCGAGGTGAATGGCTGCAGCAACCGGGGATGAATGAGCTCCGCCATAGCACGTGTACACGACTTTCATCCGTGACGGATCCCTTTCATTTGGCAAGGACGTAACGGTCAATGTTTTACCACGATAAACGTGCCGTCCCGAAGATCGTGGACCGTCCCAAGCGTCACGGTGCCGATATATTTCGCGATCCGCTCCCGCTCCGCTTGATCCGCCACGCGAAAGACTGGGGCCGCCCCCGGTTCGACATGGGCGTCTTTGCCGGTGACGATCGCGAGGATCGAGTGCGTGATGTCGACGTTCACTTGCGCGTCCTCCCGTCGGAGCTCGCCTGACGGCGTTCAAGTTGTCACAGCGATCAAGAGTGTTTGCGGGACTGACGTGCGATGCGCCCGGCCGGGGAGGCGCTCGGCTTTCGCACTGCCGATTCGAGGATCGGCACGCGCCTCACCGCCTCGAGGAGCGCATCGTGGTTTTTTTCAGCGGGTATGATTGCCATGACGACGTGCCCTTTGACGCCGTCCCGCCTGACAAGGGGCGTAAAGAAAGGCTCGTCGATCTCCTTGGTCACACCGACGAGCGTCGCGGCGTCGTGGGCGATGGCCTGTCTTTGGCCGATGTTGGCAAGCGTCTCTCGAGCGTCCCGGTCCTTAGGTGTAATCAGCACCCCGACGCCCTCCCGTTCATACCGCTCCTTAGCATCGCTCAATCCGATGTTCATGATAATGACGCCCGCCACGGTAAGCAGAGGGCCGTCAAATTCGATCGGCACGATCTCAACGTCCGCAATGTCCCCGACATGCGGCCCGCCGACGCCTCGGCGAAGCACCATGGTCGTCCCGACGCCGGCCAAAGCCCCAAGCGCGACCGCCGTCCAAATCCCGGCACCCATCGCCCCCGCCACGACGATCGTCGTGCTGGAGAGCAACGCGGTAAGCATCGCCAAGTAGTTTCTCGCTTCGAATACCCGAGCGATGCCTTCGATATACCCTGCTCCGCGGGGAACGAGTTCCGTCGTCTCGAGACTGAGGAGTGTTTGCCGCTCCATGTTGCGCACTTCGCGAAACTGCGTTGCCGCCAAGGCGAGAAACGTAGCCGCGGCAAACTCTCGTTCAGCGATGGCCGGCGCCGCGACGGACCCGATGAATGCGGCGACGGCGCCCAGCGCCAAGTGGATCGTCAACCCTTGCGGGTAACTGGGGTATTGCCGGTAGTCGATTTTGAGCATGGTCAGCCGAGCGAGCGTACCGAGAAGGCCTCCGACCACGACGGCGGCGATCAGGTAATCACTCCCCATCGCTGCCGCCATCGCCGCCCCGACCGCCAAAGATCCGCTTGATTCCGTCAAACCCCTCTTTGTTTAGGAGAATCCAGCCGAGCCCCGCGACGGCGGCGATCACCACCAGCCAAATGGCAGTGTTTCGCCCTGCCGTGCCCACATTGCCGTCCCCGGCGCCACGAGACAACCCGGCGGCCGCAGGGATGACGTTTGAAATGAGATCCACGGACCTTTGCGCTTCCTCGAGCCCCGTCAGATGCGTGCCAAACTCGAGAAGGATCATCTTGGGGCCCAGGTCCTGATTGTAGTTGCCGCGGGCGTGAAAAATCCCCTTGATCAGGCCTGGGTACTTCTCGTCGGCGATGGCCTTGATGCGCTTGGCGTACTCGAGGTTGGCCTCTCGGTTTTGGTTTTGTCGTCCGACGACGAGCCGAATTTGGCTCATCCGCTCACCGTTCACTTCGGTCAGGTACGACTCCGCCGTGGGAATCGCGTCCCGATGGGCGTCGATGATCGTAGCCGGGCCCTTCCTACTGAGCTCCGACGCCGTCCGGCGCGAGCGTAAGTATGCTTGACCGTCGTGGGGCAAATGGCTGTTGTCCGTCCACTCGACGCGATAACCCTTTGCTTCCAACGCCTCTTTTAGAGCTTTCCCGACGTTGTGGATATCGCCGTATTCTTTCGAATCGGTGCCGCTCGTCGGAACGTACGACTCAGCGTTGTGGGTGTGATAGATCCCGATGTCGATGCGCCGATTTCCGCTCACCTGGCCGATGAGGCGCTCAAATAGGCTCGCGCTCTGCCCGCTGCCGCTCTCTTCGGCCTCGAGTGCCCGGAGCGCGTCGGTGACGTCGGGCATCTCCTCTTTCCCCTCGTCCTCTACGACGATGCGATCATCGAGTACCTCAACGACGACGTAACGGGTGTTGTCCGCGTCAATGTATACGTCGCCAACGCTCGCACCGTGCGCCACTTCCGTGACCAAGTTGCCGCTTTGCGTCACCAACCTGCGCACGATGTCCGCGCTGTGGTACGGCCAATCGGTCTCTGCGTCCGCTGTCTGCGCCGCCGTCGTCGAGACCGTACCGAACACCATGAAAAGCAGCGCGCCAACCGTCAATGCGATGATCTTGAGCCGTCTACTCACCGAGTATCACCTTCGCTCCCATCCCCGTGATCATCCGTTTCACTCCGGGGGGCATCTTCGTCAG
>CAYRIY010000001.1:0-15264 GCA_964424335.1 uncultured Clostridia bacterium | reverse complement strand
GGGGCATCTTCGTCAGCGATGCCCTCATCGACCCTCAGCGCCTCAGGGCGATCGCCGTCAACCACGGGGCCGCCTTGAAGGCGCTCCCTACTCTCGCCGACCACCTCGGCGAGACCAACGGCGATGAGGCCGGCGAGGACGACGGCGTCAAAGACGCCCGCGCCGCCAATTGAGACATCGCTACGGATGTCTCGTGCAAACACTTGCGCCGTGTGCATCAAATCCGCCAGGATCACGCCCATCGTCCCGGCTATGAACGCAGACCTGCGTGACCGGCCGGCAATGTATCCTGCCACACCTCCAACGATGCTGAACAACCAAATCGGATCAATGAAATTGGTCCGCGGCGGCTCGAAGTCCGTGACGGATGAGATGATCCAAATCGCAGCCGCGGTCGCGACCGCGGCGAGAACGCCTCGCACCCGCTCCTTTGTCGTCCCTGCTTTCGCGAGCAGGTAGATCGCCAGGGCGGCGGGCACGATCGCACCTCCCACATTGACCGATAGGGAAGTGCTGCCTCGCACGAGGGGCACGTTGACAAAGCTTCCTGCAACCATGAGCCCCAAAAAGAGAAGGGCCTGTGAGTCCGTGAGACGCATCCTGTCCAGCACCCGGTGGGCAAGCCCAAAGTAAATGAGGGCTGCAACGACGAACAGGACGATGAGTCCGAAGGGCACGGAGCGCCACCCGCTTTCGCTAATCTAGTTTGACGAATGAGCGATCGACGAATCTAGAGCACTCACTTAAGATAACCCTACAGGATGGGCTCTATGCGAGATCAAAGCGGGCGCGAAAAAAGGGCGAGGCACGCGAAAAGTCGCGGGCCTCGCCCTTTGATTTGCATGTATGATGGCCGACGTCGCTAAGCGTCGATCATTGCTTATCTTCGTCGTCGGCGTTTTGGTTATCGAAGAACGTGCTCAGGTCTTCGAAGACCTCGCCCAAGGTGACGGTGGTGTCGGCGCCGCTTCCTTGCTTGATGACAGGCGCTTGGCTGCCTCCGCGCTGCTTCTTCTCGCGGGGAGGCGGGGCCGGCCTCTCGATCGTCTGCTTGATGCTGAGGCCGATGCGACGCTTCTCCTCGTCGAGACTGACCACCTTGACGTCTACGTTTTGACCGGAGCTCACCACTTCGGATGGTTTCGTCACGTGCCGATCGGCAAGTTGAGAGATGTGTACCAATCCCTCGATGCCGTCCTCGAGCTTTACGAAGGCGCCAAAGTCTACGACCCGGGTCACCGTGCCGTTCACGATGTCGCCTACCTGATACCGCTTTCCAACCGAGAGCCACGGGTCGGGAAGAGTCTCCTTGAGGCTGAGCGAGATTCTGTCATTTTCGGCGTCGACTTTGAGGACCATGACATCGATCTCTTGTCCCTCGGAGACGACGTCAGACGGGTGTCCGACACGGCTCCACGCCATTTCGGAGACGTGCAGGAGACCTTCGACTCCGCCGCCGATGTCGACGAACGCGCCAAAATCCGTGATCCGACGGACCACGCCTTTGACCACCGAGCCCTCGGTGAGCCTCTCGAACGCCTCGCGTTTCGCGTTTTCGTACTCTTCTTCGAGAACCTGTTTGTGGGAGAGGACGACATTGCTCCGCTGTCGATCGAGCTCGACTACTTTGAGCCTAAGCGTCTGTCCAACGTACTTGTCGAGATTTTCGACATAGTTTAGGGCCACGTGCGAAGCGGGAATGAACCCGCGCACGCCGACATCCACGAGGAGCCCGCCCTTCACGCGCTCCGTCACCGGCGCTTCGATCACTTCGTCCTGGGCTTTGGCGCGCTCGAGCGCCTCCCAAGCGACGCGGTTGTCGGCACGCCGCTTGGACAAGAGGACGTTGCCCTCTTGATCCTCCACCTTGATGACGAACACTTCGATTTCGTCGCCTACACTAAGCACATCTTCAGGCGTTTGTCCTGACCGGAGGCCCAGCTCGTGGAGGGGTATCCTACCCTCGGACTTGTAGCCGACGTCGACCATCACTTCGTCGGCGCCGATCTGGACCACTTTTGCGCCAACGATCTGGCCGGGCTCCAAGGTGACGAAGGTTTCGTCGTATTGAGCCATCTTGGAAGGCTCCGCCGCCTCCGCTTCATCCTGGGAGGACTCGGTCGATGCGCCCGCGACCGTCTCGTCTCCGGCATCCGCCGGCGTGTCGGCTGACTCGGACTGCGACGCCTGGGCCGCCTCGTCTCGAACCCCTTCGTCCACTCCTACGCCGCCCACCTTGTCGTCATCCGACGTAACGGCCACCTCTTCCTTCCATTCGGTCTCATCATGCTTCTCCGTCATCTGATACTCCCCCTAACACCGGAACCTACAGGGACGCCCTTGTGAATATCGCTTAGGGCATTCGCGAAGCCATATGCACTAGTATTGAATTCGTTTCCTCCCCAATATTCACAAAAGACCCCGCGGCTTGTACCCAAAAGTTCGGGTTATTATTCGTAAGACTGAGCTGTTATTCCTCCTTAATGCTCAGCTTCGCGCAAACATCGTTGAATTCCTGCCATCATGAGCTCGCTGATTTGGGCCGAAGCCTCCCGAGATTCGAGGTCGATGCCACTTAAATCGAGCGGCTCTCCAATCTTTACCGAGATTCGTCGAAATTCGGGCCGCCACGTTTTCCAACGGACCGGCCGAAAGGTGCCCGAAAGGCCCACAGGGACGATGGGCACTCCGGTGCGGATCGCGATCATGGCAGCGCCGCGCTGGGGCGGCAACATCTCTCCCGTCCTCGATCGCGTCCCTTCTGGAAAGATACCAACAACTTCGCCCGATTTCAACAAGTCGATCGCGTGGCGAATGGACTTTCGATCCGCGGCGCCCCGAGCGACGGGGAAAGCTCCGACCCGGGGGAGCGCCCAACTCAGGAGCGGAATCTTGAAAAGCTCCGCCTTTGCTACAAAGTGTACCATTCGATCGACCGAACTGCCCAGGAGCGGAGGGTCGAGGTAACTTACGTGATTTGCGACCAGCATGACTCCGCCCGTCTGGGGCACATTCTCCTTACCCGTTACAGAGAAGCGGAAAAACACGCGAAAATAGGCGCGGAAAAGGGCTCTGCCTATATAGTAGAGCACCCTGCTCCTCCCTCTTCCTTTGAAGATATTCCGGCGCCGGCCTTGCGGACACTCCGGCCGCCTCGCTCGAGCCTTTGCTCGCAGAGCGCGAGTATTTCGGCTACCACTTGATCCACCGACTTACCCGTCGTGTCGATCAATATGGCGTCGTCAGCTTGGCGAAGTGGCGAGAGTTCCCTGGAAGAATCGAGGGCGTCTCGCTCATTGATTTGGGCCATCACCTGGTCCAAAGATGTGTCGACGCCATTGGCCTTGAGTTCCTGATGGCGCCGCCTGGCCCGCTCGAGCAGGGACGCAGTAAGGAACACTTTGACATCGGCGTCGGGCAGGACGACCGTCCCGATATCGCGGCCATCCATGACCACTCCGCCCCTTTTTGCCATCGCCCGCTGCATCGTCACCAACGCCTCGCGCACTGCCGGCACGGCCGCAACCGCAGAGACCGATCCCCCGACAGCTTGACTGCGAATCTCATTCGTTACGTTCTCGCCATTGAGAAACACCTCGAGCAGGCCGTCTTCACTCTGCTCGAGCCGTATGTCCAAACCCCGCGCTACCCGCGCCACCGATTCAGCGGAGTGTATATCGATCGAGTCCCGCAGGCACTTGAGCGCCACGGCGCGGTACATTGCCCCCGTGTCCACATACGTGAACTTGAGTCGTCTCGCAACGGCTTTTGCCACCGTGCTTTTCCCGGCTCCGGCAGGACCGTCGATTGCGACCGCTCCGGTTCGATCACATCGCAGTTTGTGCACACCTCAAATCGCGCTAAGAGCGCCCCGACAACTTACAAAATGTCAGGATTCGCCGCATCTTGTTACATCCCTCTCTCGAAGACGGGCAGCCTGCCCGTGCCGCTTGTTAGGCGAGTCCGAGAACGGTCAAGAATAGGATACGCAGCAAATCGAAGATTGCCCGCGTCAAGGAGCAAAACCAAGGCTCGGGCAGCGTTTAGTCGCGCCATTCAAGGTCGGCGCCCAGCGTCCTTAGGCACTGCACAAAGCTCGGGTACGACGTATTGATGCACGCCGCGTCCTCGATCACGACGGGCTCGTCGGCGATGAGTCCAAGCACCGCCAGCGTCATCGCGATGCGATGATCTCCGTGGCTTTTACAGACGCCGCCCCGAACGCGTTGCGGCCCGTTGATTTCAACGCCGTCGGGACGTTCGACGACCTCTAAACCAATATTGGCAAACTCCTCGCAAACGGCAGCGATTCGGTCCGATTCTTTAACTCTGAGCTCGGCCGCATCCTTGATCACCGTCCTGCCGCTCGCCCTGATCGCCGCGGCGCAAAGGATCGGGATCTCATCGATGGCCCATGGTATCAAATCACCCTCGAGCGTGACCGCGCGCAACGTTGAACTGCGCGCTCGGATGTGCCCGACCGGCTCGGCGCCTAAGGCGTTTTCGACCTCTGAAAGGTCGATCTCTCCCCCCATCGCCCGCATCGCTTCGACCCAGCCGATCCGAGTAGGGTTGATGCTGACGCCTGTTGCGACGACGTCCGCGTCATTCATGATCATCGCGGCGATGAGAGGAAACGCGGCCGACGACGGATCTTTTGGCACGCTGATCCGCCCGGGAGCGCGCAAGATGCACGGGCCTTCGAGGCGCACCCAACCGGGGCCGCTCTCGAGGCCGACGCCGAAAGCCGGTAGCATGCGCTCCGTGTGATCCCGAGAAGGTTGCGGCTCTCGGACCAATGTCACGCCGTCCGCTCCGAGCCCGGCAAGGACGATCGCCGATTTCACCTGGGCGCTTGCTACTGGCGAGTCGTACTCTAGCCCTTTCAACCTCCCGCCTCGAATAGCGAGAGGGAGCAGCGTCCCGCCCTTGCGGCCGTCGATCGAGGCCCCCATCTGTCTCAGCGGATCGACGACCCGTCCCATGGGTCGCCTGCTGAGCGATCCATCGCCCGTCAGCGCCGCAAACGCGTCACTGCCCGCGATCGCCCCGAGCAACAATCGGAGCCCTGTGCCCGAATTGCCTAGGTCCAGAATGAATTCGGGGTCGGAAAATCCACGTTCGCCCACCCCCGTCACAAAGAGGGACTTTTCCTCGGCGCGCACTTGCGCGCCGAGGAGCGCAAGGGACTTTAAAGTGTTTTGCCCGTCTTCGCCGTCCAAATACCCTTCGATCTCGGTGGTCCCTTCGGCGAGCGCCGCAAATATCGCGGCCCGCTGCGAAATCGACTTGTCGCCCGGGACGATCGCTTCGCCTGCCAGCCGTCTTCCCGGCTTTACCACCAACTCCGCCATTCGCTGCTATCCCCTTTGTCGCCCGTCAAGGCTTTTGGCGCCTCAAGCGGTACCCCGCCTGTTCCAGGAGGCGGCCCGCCTCGACCATACTCTCGTATTTCTCAAACCCAAGGCGCAAGGTGCCCCCTTCTCCCTCGCGCACTTTCAAAATCTCGATATCGATGATGTTGATGTTCGCCCGTCCGATGATTCCCGTGACCTCGTGGATCACATTCGGTCGATCGACGACGTGTACGACCAGGTCAAAGACGCTCCCAAGGATCCCCTTAGACTTTGCCGGAAGCCCTTCGCGCGCCTGCCGCGCTTGCTTTAAGACGTCTCCAAGCTGATCTCGATCCCTTTGCTCGATCGCGCGCCGAAAGCGGGAGAGCTCAAACTGAAATGCATCGAGCGCCGCCGAAATCTGCTCGACGTTGGTGAGGCAAATATCCGTCCAGACATCCTCGATCCCCGAGGCCACCCGCGTCGTGTCGCGAAACCCACCCGCAGCCAACTGCAGCATTGCATCGTACCTCGCGCTTCGGGCAGTTGCCGCGTTGACCAGCGCTGCCGCGACGATGTGCGGCAGATGACTCACGGTGGCGACGATCGCGTCGTGCTCGTCGCAATCCATTACCATGGGATGGGCTCCTGCGGCCCTCGCAAGCCGAACGAGCGTTTCAACCGGGCCACCTAGACAATCGGGCGGAGGGACGAGGACGTACGGAGCGTTTTGAAACAGGTACATATCCGCCGCAAGGACGCCCGCCTTTTCCGATCCCGCCATGGGATGGCCTCCGATAAAGACGTACGGCCCTTCCACATTTGCCCAAATTTCCCGGCAGACGACGCTCTTTGTGCTGCCCACGTCTGTGACGATGCAGCCCGGTTTGAGCGCGGGAGCGATCGTCTTTACCATCGGAGCGATCAACCCTACCGGCGTCGCGACGACGACGACGTCAGCGTCCCGCACGCCTTCGATCGGATCGGTCGTCCCCCGGTCGATGGCGCCAACGTTGATGGCCTCGGCAATCGTCTCCTCGCGCCGAGTCACACCGACCACTTCCGCCGCCGCGCCCCTAGACCGCCACGACATGCCGAGCGATCCGCCGATGAGCCCGACTCCGATGATGGCGATGCGTGGAGTGATCGCGTTCGTCATCGCTCTTCGAACACCCGCCTTCCGATCGCCAGCGCGACTTGATGACACGCCTCCGCCATCTCCTTGAATGCGTCAGGTTTCAGAGATTGCGGTCCGTCCGACAGGGCCTCGTCAGGCCTTGGGTGCACCTCGACGATGATTCCATCTGCGCCGGCTGCCACACCCGCCTTGGCCATTGGGGTGACGTACTGCCGCTTTCCGGTTCCGTGGCTTGGATCGACGATGACGGGCAGGTGGCTCAATTCGTGGATCACGGGGACGGCGCTCAAGTCGAGCGTATTGCGCGTCTCCGTCTCGTACGTGCGGATGCCCCGTTCACATAGGACGACGTTTGGGTTTCCGGCCGAGATGATGTACTCTGCGGACATCAGCCACTCGTTGATCGTAGCTGCAATCCCTCGCTTTAAAAGGACCGGCTTGCTCGCCTTTCCGACCTCTGTAAGCAGCGTGTAATTTTGCATGTTCCTGGCTCCGATCTGGAACATGTCCGCGTACGCTTCGACGAGCTCTACGTCTCTTGGGTTCACGACTTCGGTGACGACCGGCAGGCCCGTCTCTTCCCGAGCGGCGGCCAACATGCGGAGGCCCTCCTCGGCGTGCCCCTGAAACGAGTAGGGCGACGTGCGGGGCTTGAAGGCGCCGCCGCGCAATAGGGTGGCGCCGCCTTCTTTGACAGCGATCGCCGTCTCGATGATCTGCTCCTCGGACTCAACGGAGCACGGCCCGGCGATGATCGGCACTGTCTCTCCGCCAAACACGACGCCGGCCACGTTGATTTGACTTTTTTCCTTTTTAAACTCACGACCGGCCAATTTGTACGGTTGCAAAATGGGCACGATGCGTTCGACGCCCTCGGTCGCCTCGAGTTGTTGCAGCTTCTGGGCGGTCTTTTCGCCGATGGCCCCGATCACCGTTCGCTCGACGCCTTGCGACAAATGAACGTCGAAGCCGAAGTCCTTAAGACGCTTGACCACCTGTTGTATCTGTTGCTCTGTTGCTTTCGGACGCATGATCACGATCATGACGTTTTTGCTCCCTTCGTGAATATCGACGACATGGCATCGGCCACCGCTTGGATCAGCCGATCGTTTTGTTCCGGCGTTCCGATTGTGATGCGGAGCGCCTCCGGCACGCCGAACGCTTGTCCGCCGCGCACGATGATGCCCTTGTCGAGGAGGGCTTCGTATACCGGCGCGCTTGGTCCCGGACATGCGACAAAGAGGAAGTTGGCCTGGCTCGGGTAGACGCGCAGACCAAGCTGCTCGAGGCTTGTCGTGAGCCGGGCGCGCTCCTTGGCGTTGAGCGACCTGCTCGTCTCGAGGTGACGTTCGTCCTGCAAAGCGGCGAGCGCCGCCGCCTGCGCCGGCGCATTCACGTTGAACGGCGGCCGTATCTTTTCGAGTTGCTCCACGACCTCGCGTGGACCAAATCCGTACCCGACCCTAAGCCCCGCCAATGCGTAGATCTTCGAAAACGTCCGCAGCACGACGATTTGCCGACCCTCTTTCAATAGGGCAAGCGTATCCGGATAATCGGGCGCGTCCGTGTACTCAAAGTACGCCTCGTCAAAGATCACCAAGGTCTCAGGAGACGACGTCGCCACGACGTCCAGGAAGCGCAACACGTCGCTTTGCGGCACGTATGTGCCGGTCGGGTTGTTCGGGTTGCAAATAAAACAAAGCCGGGGCCGCTTGGTCGCCACCGCGTGCGCGAACCCTTCCAAATCATGAACGCCGTCCTTTAGCGGAACCACGACCTCACGCGCGTTCATGAGCCTAGCCGCAAACGCGTACTGGCTGAAGGTTACGTCCGCAAACGCGCATGCGGCGCCCGGGTCCAGGTAGGCTTCACCGAGCATGCGGATGATCTCATCCGATCCACAACCGACGATGACTTGCCGTTCGTCGATCGCCGCTCGCTTTGCCAGCTCGGATTTTAAGCTGCGGGACGCTCCGTCCGGGTAGATGTGCGCGTCCTTCGCTGCGCGCGCCACCGCCTCGACCGAGGCAGGACTCGGACCGAGCGGGTTCTCGTTCGAGGAAAGCTTGACCGCATCTGAAACCCCCCGCTCACGCGCAAGCTCCTCCGCCGACTTTCCGGGAACGTATGCTTGTATGCGACTTAGAGTAGGCCTTGGATCGATGCCCACCCGCGGCCGATCATTGGCTCCGCTCCCTTTGGCGAGATCGGGCCGCAGCGAGACGGCATCACGCAGGTAGACCGGTTGCGATATCGCGCCCTCCTCCATGTACACATGCATGAGAAGCCGGATGCACCGTGGTTGACTGCCCGGCACCGGAATCTCTTGTGCACACATCAGCGGCGTTTGAACAAGGCCCGCCTGGCGTGCGCCGACAGCCGGAAACTCTGAAGTCAAATCGGGCGTCGTTGTAAAAATGATGCTTACAATGTCTTCAGGCGCGATTTTGTTGGTCGCCATCACCTGCTCCGTCAGTTCGCGCGCCGCCTCGATGATCTCGTCCGACCGATCCGTGTCGACCGTGATCGCTCCGCGGATCGCTCGCAATCGTCGCTCCATCAATTCACTCCGCCTTTCCCAGTTGACAGGGGGCGCCCGGCCGAGACCGCCCTGTGCCCCACACTGATTGCCACGTCGTCGAGGTGTAGGAGCCCAATGCCGACGTAGATCGCGACGGCGATGTGGTCCCCGCCTCGGGCCACGCCGATCTTACCGCCGATATTGAGTCCGAGAGCCTTCGGCATCAACTGTTGCGTCGCCTCATGGGCAGCGCCTGCCACCGCTCCTTCCTCGGCATGCAAATCGGCAATCACCTTCTCACGTTTTGCCGCGATCACCGCTCGCTCCACAATCCGTCGCACCGAGGTGACGTACTCTCCGCCGTAATCCACTGCGGCCGCCCAAATGTCGTGCTGCCGCAGCTCCAACTTGAGCGCGTCCTCCTCCTCGCGGGTGGCGGCAAGCGCCAGGCGAATCGCCGCCTTCGCTACCGCACGGCTGAGTCCGTGATCCAAGTGAACTGACCCCCAAGTCATAAAATCGAGCTCTTAAAACAAAAAAGAGCCTCTCAAAAAAACAGAGAGGCTTTGCAAGGTCGAAACAGTGCGCGTCAAAGAGGACAACAATAGCGATTTTCGATCGCCGCCCACACAAAAAGCAGGGGTCTCTTCGACTATCGTATTTTTTGGGAAGAGCCTACCTCTCCTACCGACCTACGTCTTCCCAGTTAAATTATGCTGTGAGTATAGCATACGCAAAAGTCGAGTGTAAAGTTGTTTCTTTTCAAACCCTCTCAAGGCCGACCATCGCCCGCAATCGCCCGACTTCGGCCGCCGTCAACGGGCGCCACTCGCCTTTCTTTAATCGTCCCAATTCAACAGGCCCTACCGAAAGCCTCTTAAGGCGGACGACGGGAAATCCTACCGCTTCCGCCATTCGCCGGACTTGACGATTGCGCCCCTCGTGGATCGTCAGGAGAATTCGGCTTTGCCCGCCGCCGGATTCGAGCACGGATACTTTGGCCGGCTCGGTGGGGCCGTCGTCGAGCTCCACGCCGCTTTGCAACTGCTTGATTGCGCCCCGCGTAACCTCCCCTTGGAGCACGGCCTCGTACACCTTGTCCACCTCGTACGACGGATGGGTCAGCCTATGCGTGAGCGCTCCGTCGTTTGTGAGGAGTATCAAACCCTCGGTGTCGTAATCGAGTCGGCCTACAGGATAGAGTCGAATGTCCGAAGGGACGAGATCCAACACGGTTTTGCGATTCTCCGGATCTTTCGCGGTGGACACGACGCCCGCAGGCTTGTGGAGGGCGATGTAACGAAAGGGCTCCGCAGCGATCCGGCGCCCGTCGACTTCGATTTTGTCACGATGCACGTCGACTTGCACGCCCATATGCGTTACCACGTCGCCGTTCACGCTCACCCGCCCGGCTCTGATCAACTCCTCGGCTTTTCGCCGAGAGCATATCCCAGCGCTAGCGATCACCTTTTGCAACCTAGCCAAGGGGCAGTCTCTCCTCCGGCAACCGGACCCGCTCGCCGCCGTCATCGTCATTTCTCCTAAGCGCGAGTGCGAACGTTACGGGGCCCACCCTACCGATCAGCATGAGAAAGACGAACACGAGGCGCGCTGCATCGGAGAATGATGCGGAAACCCCCGTGCTGAGGCCCACCGTGCCAAAGGCAGAGACCGACTCAAAGGCGGTCTTTAAAAACGGTGTCTCTTCGGTGAGGGTCAGTAAAAAGAGAGCCCCCAAAATCACCGTCCCCGCCAAAGAAACCAAGGTGAGCGCTCTTGGGACAGCGTCGACGGGAAGCCTTCGGTTTAGTATCGTTACGTTCCGCCTGCCCTTCAGGCTCGAGCGCACACCCGCCCAGATGATCGCGGCGGTCGTTGTCTTGATGCCTCCGCCTGTCGACCCTGGAGACGTGCCGATGAACATGAGCAGCATGCACAAGAATAGCGTCGCTTCCCCTAAACCCGATGTGGGCAGCGTACTAAAGCCTCCGGAGCGGGTCATCGCCGATAGAAAGAGGGCGTGCCATAGCTGCTCCAATACATTCATTTGCTCGAGGGTTTCCGGATTGTTTCGCTCGAGGATGAACACGAGGAGCGCCCCAGAAAGCAAGAGCAAGAGCGCCGCCCTCAGCGCGACCCGGGTGTAAAGCGAGAACCGGCGCCCCTTTCCGAGGGATCGAAGCTCTTGAATGACCGTGAATCCAAGCCCGCCAAGGAGTGCGAGGACCATCACGATCGTCCCGAACGCGAGCCTCGTCGGAAGGCTCTCCAGGCTGTCTCCAAATAAGTCGAATCCACCGTTTGCAAATGCGGAGACACTGTGAAAAACAGCAAAATACACTCGTCGTCCAAGGGAGTATTCACCCGGCAACGCCAGGTAGAGCATCACGGCGCCAACGGCCTCGAGCGTGAGTGCCACGAGCACCACCTGGCGCACAAGGCGGACCAGTCCTGAAAGGAGTCCGTGATTTAGATCCTGTTGCAAGAAGAGGCGGTCCTGAAGCCGCACGCGCCTTCCAAGCAACAACACGAAAAAGGTGGAGATGGTCATGATGCCGAGCGCGCCGACCTGAAGCAGCGCCAGTACGATTATTTGGCCGACCAAGGTGAGGTCGTGGGCCGTGCTGACCACGGTTAGACCCGTCACACACACGGCGGATGCCGCAGTAAAGAGCGCCTCGATCACGGAGAGAGGCCTGTCCATCGCTGAGGCCTGCGGCAAACTGAGCAGGAACGTCCCAAGGAGGATGAGTCCCCCGTAGGCGATGAGGATGTAGCGGGCAGGGGCAAAGCCCACGGCCGCCTTTCCCACGGCAGGACGCGTCGACATCGTCTCTACGGTACGCTCCCTCAAATCCGGTTGCCCTTCTCCACCTCTAATAATCCTGGAATTGCATTATAGCATACGAAAAGGCGGAGGAATTCTCCTCCGCCAAGACGCAGATGACACTCGGGGTTGATATGCGCTTTCCGGGGTACCATGTAGGACCGATCCGGTTTGTCGCGTGCCTGATCAGTCCAAGTGCGCCTCTTGGAACCGGCCGTTCGACGCGGGCGCCTTGTTCCCTCTTAACTGATCGATCAGCTTGGGGGCCATGTCGATCAATCTGTCGAAGATCGCATTGCTGTCCACAGGCATGAGCCGCATTTGCCCCTGCCCAACTACGAGAAACGCAACCGGGTTGACGGAGATTCCGGCCCCGCTCCCTCCGCCGAAGGGAAACGAGCTTCCCTGCCCGTCTCCTTGACCTTGGGACCGCCTTGATTGGACCTCGTACTCCGATCCTCCGGCGGCAAACCCGAGACTGACGCGGGAGACGGGGATCACGACACTTCCGTCGGGGGTCTCGACCGGGTCTCCGAGAATCGTGTTCACGTCTACCATCGCCTTGATGCTCTCCATCGCGGTCTCCATCAGACCCTCGATCGGATGATGCATTTCCTCCACCGTTACACCCCCCCTTTTCGCAGTCGTCCAAATACGTACGAAATCGAGGCAACGATAATTTCACCGAACCGAAACCGAAATATGCAGGTCACATCGAGAAGAAACAGCGCATGGTCAAAGTCTGGTACGACTTGCAACCTAGGGGGCGAAAGCCACGTGACGTGTCTGGAAAGAAAAGAGATCAAACCGGATTTGGCGGCCCACAACATGCCCGTGCACCAACTTGTATAGGCGGCGTCGCCGGTGCCTACTTTGGTCGTCCAGTCAAACCGCTCGACCTGCCTAAAGATGGCCATCGCGAGCCTAAGCAACGACACGACGAGAGCCCATCGTCCACGGTTCCACACGTTGAAATCATGCCCAGAATCGTCACGTTCACCGCCGGCCTTTTGGGACCGCCGCTTTAGCGATCGGAACGGCTTTTTGAAGGATCCAAGCGACGGGATACGTACGCTCCCCTGCAAGGGGCCGACGAAGTGGTAGACGGCGTGGACCCTGACGCCCTCATGATTGGAATGCACGCGGAAACCGACCCGAATGGGCACGGTCAAAAACAGCGAAAGGGCGACGGCTGCACCGACCCAAATCCACCAGCTCTCCACCGCTACCCCTCCAAGTGGCGGAAAAACTCATGGAAATATCGTGTCCCCATGGAATTAAAATGATGTTCCCGCGTCAGGAATCGAAAGAGAGGGATTTTTGATCTACGGTCTCTTGATCCTCGGATTTCTCGGGGATTTCTGGGAGGTCTGAGAGGGCGTTCAGACCAAATCGCACGAGGAATTCAGCGGTCGTGCCATATAAGATCGGCCTACCTGGACCGTCGGATCGGCCCACTTCCTCAATTAATCCGCGATCGATCAAGGAGGAAATCGCGGCTCCCGTGCGGACGCCTCGGATCGCCTCGATCTGTGGCCGTGTGATTGGCTGTCGGTACGCTACGATTGCGAGTGTCTCCAGCGCAGCCTGGGAGAGTTGCCCCGACCGTACGGTTCTGCCAAGCTCTTCGATGTACGGCGCATACTCGGGCCTAGAGCAAAGGCGCACGCCCCCTCCCACCCACTCGAGCTGAAAACCGCGCTCTTCGGAGGCATATTCCTGCTCGAGCCTAAGGAGCAAATTTCTCACCTGGGCCGTTTGGATGGAAAGGATGCGCGCCAGTTCCTCAGGAGCGATCGGATCTGGAGAGCAAAACAATACTGCTTCTAATGCGGCCTTCTTAGCGAGCGTAGGAAACCCCTCCAGCCTCGGACAAAGGCGTTTCACCGCCGTCACAGGCTTCAATCAGGATCGTTGAGAAATTTTTGTCCTGCCTAGCGAGCACAATGCGCAAGCGAATCAATTCAAGAAGCGCTAGGAATGTCGCCACCACTTCGGCCCGCGAGCGGGCGCCCCGGATCAACGAACTAAATCGAGCCCTCTTTCGCGAAAGGAAATACGAGCGCAGCGACGCGATCTTCTCGGCAACGCTCACCTTAACGGTCGGCACCGGGATCTCCTTGGGCGGCTTGTACGAATCGAGCGCGCGTCGAAATGCCTTGGCCAAATCGTCGACGGTAATGTTGCCGATCGGATTTTCATAAACGACCCCGCTCTTTTCGGGCGCGTAGACCGACGGGCGCGCCACCAAGCCCCAGCGGGCCTCGGCCTTTTCTTTGAGGACCCCCGCGAGTTCCCGAAACACTTTGTACTCGAGGAGCTGTGCGGCTAAGTCGAGTTTGAGCGTTTCTTCATCCTCTTCGTCCTCTTTGGATTCGACCGGGAGCAACATGCGCGCCTTGATCTGCAATAATCGCGCCGCCATCACGAGAAACTCGCCCGCAATCTCGACATCGAGCCGCCTCATCGCCTCGAGGTAGGCCAAGTACTGCTCGGTGATCTTGGCGATCGGGATGTCCCAGATGTCGATCTCGTCTTTCTCCACCAAGTGGTAGAGCAAGTGAAGAGGTCCCTCGAATACTTCGAGTCGGACCCGATAGTCGGATTCCAATTATCCGGGACACCTGCCTTTGGCAAACGGAGATTGAGCGCCGTTCGATCACATCAAGAGGTGCGATCCGCGCGTGACAAGAGCTCAAGGAGGCGGTCCTCCCGGGCCGGAGCGTGGTGGTCCCGGATAAGTTCGGCGACTCGCCGATCTGCCCCGGCCAATGTCGCCATCTTGGCCCCGCGCTCAGCATGGATCCGATGAAAGTGAAACGCCCGCGCCAACTCATAGACAGGCGCCCACCGCCAAAATTTTTGACCGGTGGGATCAGATGATTGCGCTCCCATGTCGCTGAGCTTTTCCGCAAGCGCCGGGCAGCATCGCGAGATGAGGACTATCGCGACCTTGTCCATCGGTCCAATCGCCCCGCACTTACCGACATCGTGAAGGAGCGCGGCTTTGATCAACGCGCTTTGCTCGTTGGTCGGCAAGGAGCTCATTGCGGCAAAGCCTTGCGCTTTCCTTGCGACCCGGATGGCGTGGGCTTGTTCTTTCGGGTTCAATCCCTCAAAGACCTGCCACTCTCCCTCGGAGAGCGCGGCCCGCGCCCACGCGAGATCCCGTTTGGACGGGCCACCCCCAAGGGATTTGGCAAACTGCACGACGCGTGCAAACACCAGGCTTCTCCTTGCCTAACAGATCAACACGCTGCCTGCCGCGTCCGCTCGAGCCTCGCCGGTATCTTGTCGAAGCGCACGAGATCCTCATAGGTTTCGCGCCTGACGATCAAATCGGATTTGCCCTCGCATACCAGGACCATCGCGGGCTTGGGCAAACGGTTGTAGTTGCTGGCCATCGAGTAGTTGTAGGCGCCGGTGGAGAAGACGGCGAGGA